>JAKJAB010000214.1 GCA_022707725.1 Chloroflexota bacterium
CCGTAGGGACAACTGAACATTGCCCGGCGCTTGAGCGTCGGGGGTAAGTATGCCTTTCCCTCCCGTCCCGTAGGGACAACTGAACATTGCCCGGCGCTTGAGCGTCGGGGGTAAGTATGCCTTTCCCTCCCGTCCCGTAGGGACGGCTGAACATTGCCCGGCGCTTGAGCGTCGGGGGTAAGTATGCCTTTCCCTCCCGTCCCGTAGGGACGGCTGAACCTGGCTCAGAACTTGCGTCAACACCCATCACCAGATATCTTTCTCAAACTTCTGAGCGTCTGGGGATGCATGAAATTCCACATTTCTCTTATGCGAAAATTATACTACAAAACCCTGACAGTAGATGTCAGTGATAGTAGCATATACTGTGAACATATCGCCGGTGATAAAACAAACCGGCGCACATCAAACGGAGGAAAAGTATGGAAGAGTTTGCAGGGTTACAGTTCAGGGATTTCACAGCAGCAGATGTCATGCCGTTTACCCGCATCATGAAACGGGCCTTCGATGAAGACGCCAGACGGCACTTGGGAGAGGAAAGCGGCGGCCCGCCCGGCTACGACAACGGCGACTTTTTGCGTAAGTGGGCGTTGGATCCAGGCAGCGCCGCTTACGCGATCTTCAAGGACAGTGTACCCATCGGTGTCGTGATCGTCTGGATCAACAGCAGCCACGAGAATTTTCTCGGCAACATTTTCGTCGACCCTGACTTGCAGGATCAGGGTATTGGTACAACGATATGGCGCTTCATCGAGCAGAAATACCCGGAAACAAAAGTATGGCGGACGGAAACGCCCGGTTTCTCGAAGCGCAATCACAATTTCTACGTCAACAAATGTGGCTTCAAAATTGTGAAAATCGAACACCCTGGCGATAAATATGAGGAAAGCTACCTCATGGAAAAAGAAATGAGCGCAGCACAAGACTAAAAAACGCTTGCGCCGGATTGTGATCCGGCGCTGCGGGGACGGCGGATTGTGATCCGCCTGAAGTGCTGGAGTAAAACCATTTTTAAGCAAAACTACTTTTTGAGGGAGAAAAAACGATGAACGAGAACAAGGTTCGCATTGTGCAACTGGAACCGCTGCGCGTCGCGCGCTTTCACGGGTTTGGCGAAGGGCCGGAGGATATCGCCTGGAAAAAGTTGGAGGACTGGGCCAAGCCGCGCGGCCTCCTGGACTTCACCGAGGCGCACCGCATCTTCGGCTTCAACAACCCGAATCCTGCCCCCGGCAGCCCGAACTACGGCTACGAGTACTGGATCACGGTGACAGAAGAAGAGACCGCCGGAGAAGCCGTGGAGATCGTCCACTTCCCTGGTGGGCTGTACGCCGTGGCGGAGTGCATCGTCCACGACCCGTGGGAGGACATCCCCGGCACGTGGCAGCGGCTCGTCGCCTGGCGCGAGAGCAGCCCCTACAAGGCCGCCGAGCACCAATGGCTGGAAAGACACCTGCACGTCGGCATCCCCGGGCGCGAGTTCGACCTCGACCTGTACCTGCCAATCGCCGGATAAATCAACACCGCACAACGCAAAACCCTGAGGATAATCGCGACCTCAGGGTTTTGTCAAAGGATACCAGCCTCTCGCCGCCAGCAACAGAATCACCGGCGTCACCGGCAGCCGGAAGCGAATCTGGCTGATTGGGCCGGGCACAAAGGTGACATAGAAAACCGTGATGAGCAAGAACGCCGCCAACAGGCGCGGGCGCGTCCGCAGCGCGCCAACGACGAGCAGCGCCGCCGCCGCGCCGTACATCGCGCCCCAGAGCGCCCAGAAGGCCAGCGCCAACGGCGGCAACCCGCGCAGCCGCTCGTCGATCACCAGCCGCACGGCTTGTCCAAACTCTCCACGTCCCAGCGCCGCCAATGCGCGACCCAGCACGTCGCCTTGCCCGGCTGCCATTTCCCAGTTCTGCCCGGTAAGGTGTGTGTACCAGAACTTGTGATCCTGCGGGACGAACGACCACAGCCAGCTCTGCGTGTGGCTGATGGCGAAGTCGACCGGATGCGCCCGCACGATCTCGCCCGACACCGCTGCAATTTCCTGCAAACGCTGGTCCAGGTCGCGAGCTGTCAACGTTTCCTGAGGAACCGGCGTCCAGTTGTACCGCTGCGCCGTCTCCGCGATGATGTCGTCGTAGATCTCTTCCCAGCGCGGCGTCCACGGGGCGACCGTTTCGCCGTTGACGCGCGCCAGCGTCGCCACGGCGCTGACGTGCGCCAGGTTGTCGTCGAAGGTGCGCGTGTAGAAAACCTCGTCGAAGACCACGTAGTTGCGCGCGAACCAGGGCAGCAGCAGCGCCCCAATCGTCCCCGCCACAATGACGGCCCCGTGCCACCATCGCTGCCGGTGGACAAAAATCCCGTGCGCCAGCAGCGCCAGCAACGCCAAGGGCAAAAACTGGATGTTCGGCTTGCACAGAATCCCCGCGCCCAACAACACGCCGCACCATAACGCGTCGCGGTTGCGCCAACGCAGCAAATAGCGCGCGAATAACCACAGCCCCGCCGTGAGCAACAGCCCGAACAGGATTTCGGTCAACAACTCGTTGCAAAAACGCCACGATGACGGGTTGAGCGCGTAGAGCAGCGCAGCAAGTCGCCCAACCCGCCGCCCACCGACGAGCGTCCCAAACTTGAGCAGCACGACGACGGTGAGCGCGTCGAGCAGCGGCTGCGCGAAGGCCACAAAATCGGGATTCGGCCCGCCGACGGCGTAACACGCCGCCACAAACAGCGGATACAACGGCGCGCGGATGTTGTTGGCGCGCAACGGCGGTTCCGAGTTCATCGAATAGACGCCGTGCTCGAGCAGGTTGACGGCCAGGTAGTGATAGCCCTCCGCATCGACGTGGGTGAATTGCATCCCACGCGGCGCAGTGGCGAGATAGCCCCACCGCAACCCTGCCGCCAACAAAACGATGCAGACGGGAATCACAAAACGGGTCACATTACGCATCGTTGACTGTTCCCTTATGAAGCAGTCAGCGACCAGCTTTTGCTGACGGCTGATCGCTGAAAGCTAATTGATCACCGGCGACAGGAACAGCAGCACCGTCACCAATACGATCAGGCCAATCATCCCCCAAGCCAGAATGTTTTGCAGCCGCGAGTTGACCCATGCGCCCATCACCCGCCGGTTGTTCGCCAGCCTGAGCGCCAGCACCAACACCACCGGCAACAGAATCGCGTTAAGGGCTTGCGACAGCCACATAATTGGAAACAACGGGAGGTTGGGGATCAACACGACGACCACACTCAGTATGATGATGCCCACGTATAATCCATAAAAGAGCGGCGCCTCGCGCGAACGTTGATCCAGGCCGCGCTCCCAGCCAAACGCCTCGCAGATCGCATACGCCGTCGAAAGCGGCAGCACCGACGCCGCCAACAGCGAAGCGCCCAACAGTCCGGTCGTAAACAGGTAGCGCGCGCCCGCGCCCGCCAAGGGTTCCAGCGCCATCGCCGCGTGTTCCGCCGTCTCCACATGGATGCCGTGGACGAACAACGTCGCGGCGGCGGTGATGATGACGAAAGCCGAGACCACGTTACCCCACGCCGCGCCGAACATCACGTCCAATCGCGTTAAGTGGTAGCGTTTCATATCCACACCCTTATCGGCAACCGAGGCTTGCATATAGACGATGCCCCAGGGGGCAATCGTCGTTCCGATGGTCGCCAACAGAGCCATAATGTACTCCGGGTCGCGGCTGAGGGCTGGCGTAACGGCCTCTCGCAGCACTTCGCCCCAGGGCGGACGCACGATAACTGCCGTGATGACATAGCTCAACGACGCCAGACACAAGAGCAGCAATACTTTTTCCACACGATCATAAGTGCCGCGCAGCACTAAAAAGCCCACTAACAGCGCCGCCAGCGGCACGGTGATGTAACGGCTCACACCGAGCAGCTCCGTTCCCGCGGCCACGCCCGCAAACTGGGCGACAGTCGTGCCCAGGTTCGCCAACAACAGGCAGAACATCGCAAAGGCGGTCACCCGCACGCCAAACCGCTCGCGAATCAGATCGGCCGTCCCTTTGCCGGTGACGGCGCCCATACGCGCCGCTATCTCTAGCACAACCACCTCGCCCACTGTAATAACCACAATCATCCATAAAAAGCGGTAGCCAAACACCGAACCGGCCATCGAATAGGTTGCAATGCCCGGCGCGTCATTGTCGGCGCTGGCGGTAATCAACCCCGGCCCCAAAATCGAGACGTAGAGCAAAGCACGTTGTAACCATGCGGGAATACGTCGTGTTCGTTTCATGAGTATCTCCTCAAATCACAATTCAAAATCAGAAGAGCCGGGGCAAGCGCTTCTTCCAGGCTGTGGGAAGCACGACGTCCACAGCGTCATCCACCGTGACGATGCCCAGCATTGTCTTGCTTTCGGGATCAACGACAGGCACTGCCAGCAAATCATATTTCGCTACGGTGTACGCTACCTCTTCTTGAGACGTATAAGGCGTCACCGTCACCGGATCAAAGTCGATCCACTGGTTCAGGTCGGCCTCAGGAGACGCCATCACCAAATCGCGCAGGCTGATCACACCGCGCAGGTGACGATCTTCGTCACCCAGGTAGACGTAGTACATCACCTCATCGTCACAAGCCTCTTCGGAATGGCGCAAGTAGTCCAGCAGTTCTCCCGCGCGCAGGTTGATCGGCGCGTAAGCAAACTCCGTCGTCATAATGCCGCCCGCGGAATCCTCTGGATAAAGCAGCAGGGAGCGCACTTCGGCGGCATCGTCATCTTCCATCAGGGCAAGCAGTTGTTCGCTGGTCTGTTCGGGCAGGTCGGCCAACAAGTCGGCGGCTTCGTCGGGGTCCATTTCTTCGAGGATGTCCGCCGCCCGTTCCGGCGCCAGGTGGGAGAGGACGGTGACCTGCACATCGGTAGGGCTTTCTTCCAGCGCGTCGGCCAATGCCTCATTGCTGAAGGTCCCCATCAGCGCGGCGCTGGTATGATGGTCCAGGTCGTTCAGAATAGCGGCGACGTCGGCCGGGGGCAACTGCACGATGCGATCGTGCGACACCCGCAGGCGCAACGGGTCTTCTTGATGTAAGGGCGCTACGTCTTCCCAGGGAATGACGCCGGTTTGCCATGAACGGCCTAACAACCGGGCCAGCGCCTGGCCCACACCTTCCATTCCCAGACGGCGCAGCAGGCCGCGCCCGCCCACGTCCACGCCGGTAAGGCAGTACTGCTCCCCCACACGCGCCAGTTGCAAGTCGTTGACGCGCACCACGCGGCGGCCTTCCGTATCAACGATTTGCCGGTCGAGCACGCGATCCAACAAACGCAACTCATTGCCGGACGGTGTATAATCGGGGCATTTATCTTGGGGGACGCTGAGTGTGATGCTAGGGTAAAGGCTGCTGACGCACGAGGCGGGGATAAAACGATCGTCTTTTTTGGACGCTCCCCCGTGCAGCAACAAGGCTCTCACGGGCGGGAAACTGCGGTCCACCTCGCCGACGAGCACATCGGCGCATCGGCCTACAGGGTTCCCCCAGGCATCCCACACTTGCTGGTTTTGCATTTGGCTGACGTACAACATATCACACCTCCTCAATCCAAAATATAGATAGACCACGAGTGTCTCGCCGTTTCATAGAGACACAACAGGGCCGCAGCACGTGCTGCGGCCCTGTTGCTCCGAGGAGGTTAGTGGCTCAATGCCGTGCTGCGTCAGGTTTGCTGTTTTCTACTTGATGGGTCGGCGTCGTCGGCGCTCGCGGACGTTTCCTGTCCGAACGTATTGGTCATTTGGGTCGTTTCGTTCATTCCTCTCAGATCGGGCCGGTTCATTCCGGCAACTTCAGGAAATTGAGATACTGCAGAAACAGATTATGAAGGAATTATACCATTAAATAACAGTATTGAAAACCGCTTACACACAAATCACCAACGTTGCCAAACCCACCGCCAGCGCCAACGCCGCCGCGTCTGCCGGGCGAAACCGCAGCGGCGTCATCGATGTGCGCCCCTTGCCGCCCTGATAGCCGCGCGCCTGCATCGCCAGCGCGAGGTTTTCCGCCCGCTGCAAACCGGTGAGGAACAAGGGCACCAACAGCGGCAACGCCTGGCGCGCCCGGCGCAGCAATCCGCCCCGTCCCGTACCCCATTCCGCGCCCCGCGACGCCTGCGATTTGGCGATCCGCTCCGCCTCCAGCGCCAGCAACGGCAGAAAGCGCAACGTCACCTGCACCATCAACACGAAAGCGTGCGTCGGCAGCCCGATAGCCGTCAGCGGCGCGAGCAAAGCGTCCAGCGCGCGCACGGTCTCCGTGGTGGAGATGCAGAACGAGAGCCAACTGAGCGTCAAAATC
>JAKJAB010000215.1 GCA_022707725.1 Chloroflexota bacterium
GTAGGCGTCTACGAACCCATTCCGCCCACCGTCTTGAACGCCGCCAAAGTGCGCGCCTACACCAACACCTCCAATTGGACGTGGCTAAAGAACAGCCTGGGCCTGTGCGTCTTCGTGCCGTGG
The DNA here is from genome assembly GCA_022707725.1 of Chloroflexota bacterium. Taxonomy (GTDB): domain Bacteria; phylum Chloroflexota; class Anaerolineae; order B4-G1; family SLSP01; genus DSWT01. Next base: position 124 of record JAKJAB010000215.1, read on the forward strand.
TCCGACGATCAGATTATCGAGATGGTGCGTGTGATCACCGGCTGGAAGGTGAGCAAGTGGGAGTTGCTCAAGGTCGGCGAGCGCGGCGTCACGCTGGCGCGGCTCTTCAATTTGCGCGAGGGCCTGACGCGCGCCGACGACACGTTGCCCGCGCGGATGAGTAACTATCACGTCAGCGGCGCGCTCAACGAGAAGCCGGTCACACCTGAAGTGCTCGACGAAGCCGTGACCCTTTTCTACGGGATGATGGGCTGGGATCCGCAAACCGGCGTCCCCACTGACGGTAAGCTGCACGAGTTGGACATCGCCTGGGCGCGGTAGGTCTCGACGGATCAAGAATCTATCCGAGAACCCACTGGGGGTGGTGTTTTGCACCTAAAGGCGTAAGCGCAACAATGCCCTTAAGAATGTGATTACTTATCCGTTAAGAGATTAGGGCGTGCGCGTGTACTGTTGGAAGAACGCCCATATCAGGCACGTGGCGTCGATGTCCTGCGTGGCGTGTCCCACAATCGCTTCTGGCAGGAAGCTGCTGCCGGGCCACGCGTGACCGCCGCCGTGGATTGTGTAGAAGGGAACCTCGGTGTTTGCGTTGCATTGCGTGTACTTGATGCCGGTCACGTCGCCCGGCACGGGAAGTTCAACCGGCATCTCGCTACACCCATTTTGCACGGCATACTGCGCTCCCCAGTCCGGGATCACGGGGAAGGGGACGTCGAACATCACTGATGGGCCGCCGTCGTAGGGGACGATTTTGTCGCCCGTCCCGTGGAAGGCGATCATCGGCACAGTATACGTGGGGCGGCACCTGTCCAGCGGATAGAGATGCGCGCCCGCGACCGTCCCAATGGCGGCGATGCGTTCCGCGAGTTTGCACGCCAGCAGATACGACATCCCGCCGCCGTTCGACAACCCGTTGGCGTAGATGCGGGTGGGGTCGATGTTGTACTCGCTTTCCAGCTTGTCGATGAGATCGGAGATGAACGTGACATCTTCCGGCGGTGGATTCAACAGGTTGCTTTGTCCATGCGCCCCCCAACGTTTGGGAAAGCCCGTGCCTGATGGATAGACCACGATGAAGCCGTATTCGTCCGCCAGGGTATTCCACCGGCTGACGTCCTGTTGGTTGGCGGGCCATTGCGCGAATCCATGGATGGTGATGACGAGCGGTGTCGGCGTGCTCGGATCGTAACTCGGCGGTACATACAGCAGATACTCGCGTTGCATACCGGAGGAGATAAGCGTTCCGTTGGTTTTATTCGCCAACCTGTAAGCCAGTCTACCTCCCAACGCGACGGCCAGGGGCACGCCCGCAAGGATACCAACTGCCCGCAGTATCTTTTTTCCACGTGTAATGCTTTTCTGGGCCATATCCTGTCCCCTTCGGCAAAATAGACTACGAATGTCTGCATTCGCCGAATCTACACGGATTTTCCCGAATGTGGAAAAATGGTTTCGATTCGTGAAGCTTTCAGGCCTGATATCTAACTGGTTACATTCTCACGAGAAGCAATGTACTCAATCGCGGCTTCGGCGATAAGGCCCGAACGTGTATCGCCGTGCTCGTAGGCATATTTATCCATCAGACTCAAGATACGCTCGGGCAATGTGATATTCACGCGCCTGGTTTTCCCGGACAATTTGGCCAGGTCTACCGTGACATAAGCCCAGGCGCCGCCTGCAAAATCCGGATTGTCCTGATGATATTGCACGGTTTGAGGAGCGGGGATCGGTTCGCTATCCAACAACAGGCCTTCCAGGTGACATTCAATCGCTTCGATGACTTGCGCCAGTGCTTCGTCCAACGTTTCCCCTGCGCTAAAACAGCCTGGTAAATCAGGCACGGTGACCCCATAGTCGCTCTCAGGGTCTTTGTGTACAATGACAGGATAACGCATATTGTTTTACCTTTTCTCCGGCCAAGACCAGCCGGCTTGTCGATAGATACTTCGTACTGTTCCAATGGGTAAATCTCGCTTTGGATGCGGAACAGTCACACGCCCTGGTTTATCTGGGTGCTTGTATTGGCGATGACTCCCACGAATGTGGACAAGCACCCATCCCTCTTCCTGGGATTTTGCGATGATTTCATGACTGTTCATGGTCTATTATACACACTGTACACATAGAAGTCAATCGGAGAATCTTACCTCTTCCGTTTCTTCCCGCTTTTCTCTCCCACTTGCTTCTGCAACTCGTACAACTTTGTGAGTGCATCCAGTGGCGTCAGGCTGTTGACATCGATCTGGCGCAGCGCCTCAACTACGGGTGGCTCCTGCGCGATGAGCATCGGCTGGAACAACTCCGGTTCCTGAACTTGCGTGCCAGGGCGAAATTCACCGCTCTCCAGCTCTTCGAGCAGCCCTTCCGCACGGTGGACGACGGGCGCGGGGATGCCGGCCAGCCGCGCGACGTGGATGCCGTAGGAGCGGTCCGCGCCGCCGGGAACGACTTTGTGCAAGAAGACCACGTCGCGCCCTTCCTCGGCAACCGCCAGATTGAAGTTGCGCACGTGCGGTAGATGCTCGGCCATTTCGATTAGCTCGTGGTAGTGGGTGGCGAAGAGCGTCCGTGCGCGGCGCTCCGGATGGTTGTGCAGGTATTCGACCACCGCCCAGGCAATCGCCATGCCGTCGTAAGTGCTTGTGCCGCGCCCGACTTCGTCGAGGATGAGCAGGCTCTGCGGCGTGGCGTGATTGAGGATATTCGCCGTCTCCACCATCTCCACCATAAACGTGGACTGCCCCGCCGCCAACTCATCGGACGCCCCGATACGCGTGAAAATGCGATCCACTACGCCGATGTGCGCCCGCTCCGCCGGGACGAAGCTGCCGATCTGTGCCATCAAAATAATGAGCGCATTTTGCCGCAAGAAAACCGATTTACCGGCCATATTTGGCCCGGTGATGATGTGGATGCGGCTCTCCGCGTCCATCGCCAAATCGTTGGGGATGAACGGATCGCGCTGCGCCCGTTCCACGACAGGGTGCCGCCCACCTTCGATGGCGAGCACCGGCGCGACCTCGAATGTGGGTCGGGTGTAATGTTGCCGCGCGGCAACATCCGCCAGTGCCGCCGCCACGTCGATCCGCGCCAACGCCTGCGCCGTCCCTAGCAAGGCTTGCGCCCGCGTCACCACGCGCTCGCAGATTTCGCGGAAGAGGCGCGTTTCCAGTTCGCTGATGCGCTCCTCGGCGTTGAGCACCAGGCTCTCGTATTCCTTTAGTTCCGGCGTGATGTACCGCTCGGAGTTGACCAACGTTTGCTTGCGAATGTAGTGGGCGGGCACGAGGGCGGTGTTTGCCTGGGTCACTTCGAGGTAATAGCCGAAGACTTTGTTGTACCCCACCTTGAGGTTTTTGATGCCGGTGCGGTTGCGTTCCTTGTTTTCCAACCCGGCGATCCAGTCGCGGGCGTCCTTCGTCGCCAGCAAAATGCCGTCCAATTCGGCAGAGAAGCCTGGACGGATCAACCCTCCTGCGCTCACCTGCGCCGGCGGCTCATCCACGAGCGCGTCCGCAATGAGACCTGCGATCTCTGGCAGTGATTCCAGTCCCTCTAGCAATGCCGCAAAACCAGATGACGAGGGGGAGAGTGGGGGAGTGGGAGAGTGGGGGAAATTCGCTGATTCGCTGATTCGCTGATTCGTTTCTTCCAGCTTCTCCCGCAACTCTGGTACAACTTCCAACGTTGCGCGGATGCCGGTGAGGTCGCGCGGCGACGCCCGCCCGGCGAGCACGCGGGTCGTCATCCGCTCCAGATCGGGGATGCGCTTGAGCGCCTGCCGTACCTGCGCCCGCAGGATACCGTCGTCCACAAAACCCTGCACCTGGTCCAGGCGCGCTTCCAGTTCGGGGATGTCGAGCCGGGGCTGCGCCAGCCGCGCGCGGAGCAGCCGCCCGCCCATCGGTGTGCTGGTCGCGTCGATGACGCCGAGCAGCGATCCCTGTTTTTCCCCACGCAGCGTCTCGGTGATTTCCAGATTGCGCCACGTCGAAGCGTCGATGCCCATAAAGCGGTCGGTGGTGTAGGTGTGCAGGCCGATGATCTGCGGCAGCAGCCCTTGCTGCGTCTCTTGCAGATAGGCGAGCGCCGCGCCCGCCGCGCGTATCGCCAGCGGTTTGCCTTCGCAGCCGAAGCCCTGCAACGTCTGCACGCCAAAGTGTTCAAGCAACGTTTGTCGTGCGGATGTTTCCTCGAAGCGGTAGGCCGCCCAGGGCGTAAAGTGTGCCTGGAGCATCCTGACCAGTGTGTCTTCGAGGCGCGTCGCCGGTTGGTCGGGATCGCGCTCTTTCCAAGCGCCCACTTTGGGGATGAGCACTTCGCGGGGGTGCAGGCGGGCCAATTCCTGCCGCGCCACGCTGAGGATGTCGCCGTCGGCTTCCAATTGTGTGGCGGCGAACTCGCCCGTGGAGATTTCGGCGTAGGCTACCCCCGCGCGCTTGCCATCGATGACCACGGCAGCGAGATAGTTGGGCCGTTTCTCGTCGAGCATCGCCGGCTCGGTGATAGTGCCCGCGGTGACGACGCGCTCGATGCGGCGCTCCATCGGCCCGCGGCTGGTGGGTTCACCCACCTGCTCGGCGATGGCGACGCGGTAGCCCTTCTCGATGAGGCGGGCGATGTAACCTTCGACGGCGTGGTACGGCACGCCCGCCATCGGGATGCGCTCACCTTTGGAGACGGGCCGCGAGGTGAGCACGAGGTCCAGCTCGCGCGCGGCAACCTCGGCGTCATCGTCGAAGGTCTCATAGAAGTCGCCCAACCGGAAGAAGAGGATTGTATCCGGGTAACGGGCTTTCAAATCCAGGTATTGCTTGCGTATTGGGGTGGTCTCTTTGTCGTCCATACGCGGGATTATACTCAGGAGCGCGAGAAGAGGCAAGAAGCAAGGGGCAAGAGGCAAGAAGCAAGGGGCAAGAGGCAAGAAGCAAGGGGCAAGAGGCAAGATGCAGGATTTTGTCTTGCTTCTTGCCTCCTGCATCTTTACAGCATAGGCATCCAGATGTTGTGTTCTTTGCCGAACTCGATGGCGGATTCGTAACCGGCGTCGGCGTGACGAACGACACCCATACCGGGATCGGTGGTGAGGACACGTTCCAGGCGACGCGCGGCGGCCGGCGTGCCATCGGCGACGATCACCTGCCCGGCGTGCTGCGAGTAGCCGATGCCTACACCGCCGCCGTGGTGGAAGCTCACCCACGTCGCGCCGCCCACTGCGTTGATGAGCGCGTTGAGGATGGGCCAGTCGGAGATGGCGTCGGAGCCGTCCTTCATCGCTTCGGTCTCGCGGTTGGGGCTGGCGACCGAGCCGGCGTCCAGGTGATCGCGCCCGATGACGATGGGAGTGCTGATGCGCCCGTCGGCCACCGCGTCGTTGAACGCCAGGCCGGCGCGGGCGCGCTCGCCGTAGCCGAGCCAGCAGATGCGCGAGGGCAGCCCTTGCCAGGCGACCTGCTCCTGCGCCATCTTGATCCAGCGGACGAGGTGGTCGTTCTCCGGGAACAGTTCCATGATGATGCGGTCGGTCTCGTAGATGTCGTTGGGATCGCCGGAGAGCGCCACCCAACGGAAAGGCCCCTTGCCCTCGCAGAACAGCGGGCGGATGTAGGCCGGGACGAAGCCGGGATAGGCGAACGCCTCTGTCAAGCCGTTGTCGAACGCGCGCTGACGCAGGTTATTGCCATAATCGAAGACGACAGCCCCGCGTTTCTGCATCTCGACCATCGCCGCGCAGTGCTCGGTCATCGTGCGGATGGCCTCGACCTGGTAGCGGCGCGGATCACTTCCGCGTAGTGCGACGGCTTCTGCCAGCGTCATCCTGTTGGGGACGTAGCTCAAGGGATCGTGGGCTGAAGTTTGGTCGGTCACGACATCGGGGATGATGCCGCGTCGCAGCAATTCTGGGAAAACGTCGCCCGCGTTGCCGATCAGGCCGATGGAGTAGGCTTCACCCCTGGCGCGGTAATCTTCGAGCGTGCGCAGCGCCGTGTCGAGGTCGTCCACCACCGCGTTGACGTAGCGGTGCTTGAGCCGCCGCTCGGCGCGCCACGGATCGACCTCAACGATGAGGCCCACACCCTCGTTCATCGTGATCGCCAGCGGTTGCGCGCCGCCCATCTCGCCTAAACCGGCGGTGAGCGTGAACTTCCCCTTGAGCGAAGCGTGCGCGCCGAAGTGCTGGCGGGCCAGCGCGC
>JAKJAB010000216.1 GCA_022707725.1 Chloroflexota bacterium
GCGAGTCAGGCACATCGCCGCCATGTAACCGCCGTAGCTCCACCCGTAGATGCCGACGCGGGCCGGATCGGCCAGCCCCTGCCCGACGAGCCACTTGACGCCATCGACCTGATCCTGCACTTCCACATCGCCCATGTTGTGCTTGAGCGCGCCCTCGAAGGCCAGACCACGCCGCGCGCTGCCGCGATTGTCTACCTTGAGCACCAGATACCCCAGGCCGCTCAGGTATTGCGCCCGCATATCCACCGTGACCGCCCAGTTGCGCGTCACCCGCTGGCCCGCCGTACACGCTGACGATCACCGGATATGGCCCCGGACCATATTCCGCCGGTGGGAAGTAAAGCGCGCCGTACAGCGTATCGCCGTTGCCGTTCTGAAAGGCGACGATCTGTGGCGCGGATAGCCCCAGGACTGCGATGCGCGGATCGGGCGTGTCGTGGACGACGCGCAGCAACGCGCCATCTTCCAGACTGCGTAGCGTGACCGTGGGCGGCGTTTCCGGCGCGCTGTGGACGTCGATGAAGCGCCGCCGGGCGTGATCCAGGGTGACGGCGTGCATTCCCGGTTCGTGGGTGAGGCGACGCGGCTCCCGGCCTTCCAGGGGGACAACGTAAAGGTGCTGCTCGGTGGGATGCTCCAACGTCGCGGTGAAGTAGACGAGTTTTCGTGCTTCGTCGATGCCGGCGAGCGTGTCCACCATCCAGGGGCCGTCCGTCAGTTGGCGGAGCAGTTGCCCGTCGCTGTCGTGCAGGTAGAGATGCCGGAATCCGGTACGCTCCGAAGCCCACACGAAGCGCCCATCTTTGAGCGGCGTGAGCATGTCGTGCAGGTTGATCCACACGTCGTTGGTCTCGGTGAGGAGCGTATTTAAGCCAAGCGTTTCGCTTGCGCTGGTTTGCGGCTCAAAATGCAACAGCCGGAGTTCGGTCTGCTCGCGGTTTTCGATTTGTGCAAGCAGACGGCCATCGGGCAACCACTGGACGCGGGCCAGGTAGACATCGTCGTTATCCCCCAAATCCATCCACACCGGCGTGCCGCCATCGACAGAGACGATGCCGAGCCGCACTTTGGCGTTAGCCTGTCCGGCAAACGGGTAGCGGTGATCTTCCTGCGCGCTTTCACCGGTCTGATCCTGCCCCTGATGAACGATGCGGTACACGGGTATGTGCGTCTCGTCCACCTCGGCGAAGGCCAGCCAGCGGCCGTCCGGCGACCACCAGAAGCCGTGACTGCGCCCCATCTCTTCCTGCGCGATGTACTCGGCGAGACCGTGCGTGCGACCTGTTCCGCGCGCGCCTGTTGTGAGTTGTGCCGGTTCGCCGCCTTCAACGGAGACGACGTAGAGTTCGGCGTCCTGCACGTAGGCGATGAAGGTGCCGTCCGGCGAAAACTGCGGATCGAGCGCCGGGCCGCCCTCGTTGCCGACGATCTGGCGAAGCGGCGCATCCACACCGTTCTGAACGTAGATGCCACCGTTGAGCGGCACGAGCACGCAAAAGCCTTGCCCGGAGAGCGCGTAGCGCGTCACCCCCACGGCGAGCGAACGGGCGCGTTCGCGGCGCAGCTTCTCTTCCGGCGAGAGCGTTTCCTCCGTCTCGCCGCCGGTTGGGGGAATCACGAGCTGCCACGTTGCGCCTGTCGCCAGGTCGCAGGCGTAGAGCTGCTGCGTGAGCGTGCCTTCGGCGCTGTGCAGGTACGCGAGTAGCGCATCATCGGCGCTGAAGGCGAACGTGTTGGGGATCGCCATACCCGGCAGCGGATACCGGGCGACGTCTTCGAGGGTGATTTTCGTCATGGTTGTTCTTGTCCTTTCTAAACCTTGCGAAGGTTTCCTAACCTTCGCAAGGGTGGCTGCAAGATTTCCCGTATTATACGTCCGCGACATTTTCCAGCAAAGTCGTGAACGTCGCCAAATCCTCGCAGTGCAAAAAGGCGCGGCGCTGCTGGCGACTGACGTCGGTGCTGGTGAGATAGCGGCGCAGGTGCTTGCGGAAGCGGCGATGCCCCTGGATTTCGCCGTGGAAGTCCACCATCCGCCGCAGATGCTCCATAATGACCGGTTTGCGTTCTTCCCATAAGATGTCGGGCAGGTCGCGATGTTGGAAGATCCACGGGTTGCCGATAGCGGCACGCCCGATCATCACGCCATCGCAGCCGGTGTGCGCCTGGATGCGGGGGATGTCGGCGGCGCATCTTACGTCGCCGCTGGCGATGACGGGGATGCGCACCGCTTGTTTGACCTCGGCGATGGCGTTCCAGTCGGCGAGACCGGTGTATTGCTGGTCGGCGGTGCGCCCGTGGACGGCGATCATCGCTGCGCCGCTGTCCTCCAGGATGTGGACGACTTCCATGTAGTTGCGCGAACCGGCGTCCCATCCCAGGCGAATCTTGCCGGTGACGGGGACTCGCACGGTGTTGACGAGCCGCGTCACAATACGCCCAATCTGCGCCGGGTCTTTGAGCAGCGCCGCGCCGTGGCCGCCTTTGACGATCTTCGGTTCGGCGCAGCCCATGTTGAAGTCCAGTACATCGATGCCCAATGTTTCGACGGCGCGCGCGGCCTTCGCCAGCATGTCGGCGTCACTGCCGAAGAGTTGGCATGCCAGGGGGTGTTCGTCCGCATGGAAGCGTAGCATCTCGTCCGAGCGTTGCGAGCCGTAGAGGATGGCGCTCGCCGAGAGCAGGCCCGTGTAGACCAGCGCCGCGCCAAATTCCAGGCACATGCGGCGGAAGGGTTGGTCGTTGTAGCCCGACAGCGGCGCGAGGATCAGCGGCCCGTGGATGGGCACGTCGCGGATGAAAAAAGCAGGCGATTCGCTCATAGGTCAATGGTCGTAATCTTAACGGATTGAACGGATTCAACGGAAAGTTTATCCGTTAAAATCCGTTCGATCCGTTGAGGTTCTTCATTCAATCGTTGCCGGCGGCGAAACTCCTTTGCGTCGCATATCCTTGATGGCAAACGGCAAGTAGAAGAGCAGGATAAAAAACACAGCGAGCGCAATGATAATGGGGATGTAGCCGGGCCAGGGCGGCAGCACATCCAACAGGCTGGCGGTCTCCGGCTTGTGGGCGATGTAGAGGTAGTTGCTGCCGAGCAGGTCATTGATGACCCAGACGTGGAGCAGGTAGAGGTAGCTGCCTACAAACACGCGCCGCACCGACGCCCACGTGGGGTGGAAGCCCTCCACGATGGTCATATAGAGCGCGGCGGTGACGATCGCGCCGTGCGAGAGGATCACCTGGAAGAAGCGGAAGTGCGGGAAGCCGTAGATGCCGGCGTCGGGCGTGAGCAGGGCCTGCAACGCGCCGGCGATGCCGAGCAGATAGGCGAATTCGTAGATAGCGCGGTTTTTGGTGATCAGCATGTAGGCGCTCAACCACACGAGCGCGCTGCACAGGTGCAGCGGCAGCATTGTCTGGACCGTCCATTCGCCAATGCTCCATTTCCACAGGTGCCAGGCGATTTCGTTGATGACGAGGAAAATCGCCAGCCCGTAGCGGATGTTGCGCCGCGCAGTCGGACCGGTGTGGTCGCGGATGGTGAACAGCGCCACGTTGGCAAGCGCCACGAGCGCCAATCCGATGAGATGCGCCGTCCCAAAAAGCTCGAACGGCGCGCCGCTCCACTCTTTGCCGAAGAAGTTTCCCATAGTTAGTCCTTAGTCCGGTACTCTCAGTAGATGCGAAATTGTCGCTATTGTACCATGATTGGACAAACTCTTTGAAATGGTGTAAAATTTTTCAGCTAAAGGCCACATCAGGGAATCCTCATCGATTTTGTGGACATGATGGCTACTGGACTACCGACTATTAGGCTGATCTCACAGGAGGGGAATATGAACCAGGACACATTGCGGATCACCGTCATCGGCGCGGGGCATGGCGGGCAGGCGATGGCGGCGGAGATGGCATCGCGCGGTTTTGCTGTGACTTTGTACAACCGCACTTACGAGCGCATCGAGGTGGTGGATTTCAGGAAGGGCATCGAGTTGCAACAGGAAGACGGCAGCATCGTCTTTGCCCAGCTGCGCGGGGTCACCGCCGATATCGGCGAAGCTCTGGCCGAGGCCCGGCTGGTGATGGTCGTCGTCCCGGCTTCGGGCCACCGCGACATCGCCCTGGCCTCCGCCCCTTATCTGCGCGACCATCACGTCGTCGTGTTGCACCCTGGACGCACCGGCGGCGCGTTCGAGTTCAAACAGGCGCTCATCGAAGGCAATTGTAATTGCAACCCCATCATCTGTGAAGCGGAAACCTTCCTCTTTGCGGCGCGCAGTAACGGCCCGGCAGAAGCGCGCATCTTCCGCACCAAGTTCTCCGTGCCGGTTTCGGCGCTCCCGGCCACGCGCACCCAGGAGGCGTTGGACGTGCTCTCCCCGGTCTATCCGCAGTTCATCCCGGCCAAAAACGTGCTCTATACCGGGTTGAACAACATGGGCGCGATTTTCCACCCGGCGCTGACGTTGCTCAATGCCGGGTGGATCGAGGCGCGGCAGGGGGATTTCCAGTTCTACATGGACGGCGTCACGCCGGCCACGGCGCGGGTGCTGGCCGCATTGGACCGAGAACGGGTGACGGTGGCGGCGGCGATGGGCATCCGCGCGCAGACGGCGGAGGAATGGCTCGAACGCGCTTACGGCGCGTTGGGCGGCAATCTCTACGAGGCAATGCACGCCAATCCCGGCTACGGCGGCATCAAAGCCCCCAACATCATTCAGCACCGTTACATCTTCGAGGACGTGCCGTGCAGCCTGGTGCCGATTGCCCTTATCGGCCACCAGTACGGCGTGGACACGACCGCCATCCACGCGATTGTGAAGCTGGCGAACGTCGTCCACGCGACGGATTACTGGCGCAAGGGGCGCACGCTGGAACGCCTGGGGATCAAAGGGATGTCGGTGTCGGAACTGCATCATTATGTGGAGACAGGAGAGCGGTAGGACGAGTTGCGAGTGATGAGTTGCGAGTGATGGAGAGGTAAATGATGAAGACAGTTGTAGCCGGAGCGTTGGGCGAGTGCGTACACGTCGCCGGGGTGATGAATTTCCTGCGGCTGGCGGAAGCGGCGGGTTGGCGGACGATCTTCCTCGGACCGGCGGTATCGGTGGAGGCGTTGTTGGAGGCGGCGCGGCGCGAGAAAGCGGACCTCGTCGGCGTCTCGTACCGGCTGACGCCGGAGACCGGCGAGCGGCTGCTGGGCGACTTCGCGGAGGCGGCGGACGATCTGCGCAGCGCGGGTGTGCGCTTCGCCTTTGGCGGCACGCCGCCGGTGGCCGAACGGGCGCAGGCGCTTGGCTTCTTTGAGCAGGTCTTCGACGGCAGCGAGCCGCCGGACGCGGCGCTGGCGTACCTTAAAGGGCAGGCCCACGCGCAAGCGACTGGCGCTGATTTCCCACAGACGATGGTGGAGCGCGTCGCCTGGAAAGCGCCGTACCCGATTCTGCGCCATCACTTCGGTCTGCCGACGATGGACGGGACGTTGGACGGCATCGTCAGAATCGCCGAGGCGCACGCGCTGGACGTAATCTCCCTGGGCATCGACCAGGACGCGCAGGAAAACTTTTTCCACCGGGAGCGCCAGGACGCGCGGCGCAAAGGGGCGGGCGGTGTGCCCGTGCGCACCGCCGACGACTACCGCGCGCTTTACGCAGCCAGCCGGCGCGGCAACTACCCGCTGCTGCGCACCTATTCCGGCACCGACGACTTTATCCGGCTGGCGGAGCTGTACGTGGACACGATCAACATCGCATGGTGCGCCATCCCCATTTTCTGGTTCAACCAGATGGACGGGCGCGGGCCGTGGGACCTGGAAAGCTCGATTCACGCGCACCAACAGGTGATAGCGTGGTACGGGGCGCGCAATATCCCCGTCGAACTGAACGAGCCGCACCATTGGGGGATGCGCGACGCGCCGGACGTAGTCTCAGTCGTTGCGGGATACCTCTCGGCGCACAACGCGCGGGCGTTCGGCGCGCGCGACTACGTCGCGCAGTTGATGTTCAACAGCCCGCCGGGCCTCTCGGATGCGATGGACCTGGCGAAGATGCTGGCTATCCTGGAGCTAATAGCGCCGTTGGCCGGGCCGGATTTCCGCATCTGGAAGCAGACGCGCACGGGCTTGCTGAGTTATCCGCTAAACGACGACGCGGCGCGCGCCCATCTGGCGGCGAGCATCTACGCGCAGATGGCGCTCGAACCGCACATCGTGCATATCGTGGGGCACACAGAGGCGCATCACGCGGCCACTGCCGCAGACGTCATCTCCGCGAGCGCGATGGCGCGGCGGGCCATCGACAACGCGCTGCGCGG
>JAKJAB010000217.1:0-6011 GCA_022707725.1 Chloroflexota bacterium
GGGTAGATCAAGCCACTGACGCTGTCAACCGCGAGTAAGACCACCCGCACCACTTGACCTTTCAGCTTGGCCCATAGCCCATCGGTGCCCACTTCTTCAGTTGCGCCAATCCCGGGCAGTTGATCCGGCACACTCTCCACGGCGCGCTGCCCAGCACCATCGAGCCAGCGATGCACGGTGCTGGCGGCTAAGGTGCAGCGCGGGCGCGTAAGGCTGTCCAGCGGTCGCCACAACAGCCAGCGTTCCTGCTGCCCCATCCACGAACGCAATACTTCCGCCGTCCGCCGTAACGAGGTGCCTAAGTGCTGCCAGTGATCCACGGCCGCACGATGCACTTCCCGCGCGTACCAACTCCCACGTACCAAGAATGGCGAGGTTTCCGAATACGTTTTCTGGCACTCGTGGCACAGGTGCCGTTGCACCCGTACTGGCTCACGCCCCCCCAAGCCCCACGGATGTCGCCAATAGCTCCCGTTCTTGATCGTCCACCAACTGCCACAATGCGGGCACTGTTTCCAGTCCCACGCCGTCCGCTGGGCCGACTCGCGCAACTGTTTCAAGAAAGCTTTCCCACGCTCAACGATGTTCATCTGTGCCTTCCCCCAGACTGGTTGTACTATCCTTAATCTGCACGCACTTCACGTTCTTGTCAAATCCGGGCGCGCCGGAACCTGCCAACACACTTTAGAACCGAGTCAATGCTTCAGGCCGGTAACCCTTGCGAAGGTTCTGCACGGGTTCCGTATCAAAGGCGCTTCGGGATGACGAAAGTGTCGTGTTTCGCAAGCGCATTCGCAACCGTCGCAAGGGTGGCTGAGCACGCCAGCGCAAGCAGCAGCGCGCCGCCCCCCACGCTCAACGCAGGCCGGACGGCCAGGATGCGCAGACGAGTAGGAAACGCGCCTTCTCCGGCAATCGTCCAGATGGAAAACTCATCTACATCGCGGCATGTCACGGTGCGGGCGGCGGCGTCGCGCGCGCGGGCGGTCTCCGGGCAGGCTTCCCAGGCGGCGCCGGTCCAGCGCGCCAGGTAGACGCTCGCCTCGTCGCCGATGCCCGAGGCGGCAAGTTCCGCCGGTGTGTATGCCAGGGTCAGGTCGGCGGTGAAAGTGGTAACGCCAGGCCCCGCGACGATGGAATAAGCGCGCGCTGCCGGTCGCGCTGTAGTCTGCGCGGTGGGCAAACCGCCAGGCCGGACACAAACAGTGAGTGTTTCGGGGAGGATGATGATGGACTCTGGCAACCCGCCGGTTACGGTGATGACTGCGCCGACACCGTCGAAGTCGAAGCGCCCAGTACCGGTGATCGTCCGTGTCTGGCAGATGGGGCAGGCGGTGCGGTAGACGCGCTGCCCGGTAGCGTAGTTCGAGGTCCAGGCGTACAAATAACCGTCGAAGGGGATCAGTTGCGCGGCGAAAGTTTCCGTATAGCCAAAGCCACCCGTGTTCTGCTGCGTCCAGGTCACGCCGTCGGTCGTGCGCCAGACTTCCGCGCCGTCGACCTGGTTCATCGTGGCGAGGTAGAGCGCGCCGTTGTAGACCATCGCGCCATCGACGACGGTGCGGGTGTTGTCCGGGTCCGCGCCCACGGTCTGCCCCACTGCTTCCCACGAACCGGGAGCGCCCGTGGCACTGCGGTAAATGCGTAGCGGGCCGCCGCCATCGCGCCCATCATACGCGCCCGCCGCGATGTAGATGTACCCGTCGAACGCGCCGGCAATTTCCACGCGATTGCGATCCGTTGCCGTGAAGACCTGCGTCCACGTCGCCAGATCGTCCGTCCGCCAGACGCTGCCGCTGACCACTTCGCTGGCGATGCCCACGTACAGAGCGTCGCTGAACACCCCTGTCGAAGCGATAAGGGTATTGGATATCGAACCAAAGCCGCTCTTGTTCTTTTGCATCCACTGCGCGCCATCCTGTGTACACCACACCTGCGCGCCGGTTTGCGCATTCTGCGTGCCGCCGCACAGCCAGCCCTGGAAGACCTGTATATCCTTGAAGTTGGTGTTCTGCACGTCGCCAAAGCCGGCCTCGATCACCGGGGTCCACGAGTTGCGGTCGCCGGTGGCGCTGCTGTAGACGAGTGTGCCGTAGGTGCTACTGCCGCCGTTGGCGGTGCTGGCGTAGAGCGCGCCGCCAAAAACAGCCAGGCTGTCAATATGATCGTTCTGTGTCACCGGGGTATTGCCAAAAGGGAGAGCGTTTACAGCAGCGACTTCTTCCCAATCCGCCTGCCCGGTGGGGACGCGGACGCCGGCTTTCGTCCGCCAGAGCCGCGCGCCGTAGGCGTTGTCCGCCTCCATGCCCACGTAAAGCTGATCGTCGAAGACGGCGACCTCGAAGCCTTCTTCGCTGCTGTAATCAGTGCTATTGGGGCCGGTCCCCATACCGAACGCGCCATCGTTGACCGGCACCCACGCGGGGCACGGCCCGGCGAACGTATCGGGCGGCAGCGCATCGCCGGCGGCGGCAGTGCGCCACACCAGCCCCATCGACACAGCACACATGACAGTAATGCCTATCAGGACCCAGTGACGATATAGCATAACGCCATTATATCTGGGGCGCGCAAGACGACAAAAGGAAGGGTAAAAACCCCATCTTCAGGATCTACGCTTATGTCGCAGAGCGCTTCCGGCGCTTTGTGATGAATATCCCCCCTAAGGCGATCCCGGGGATCGCCAGGGCATAAGGCCACAAGGATGTGGCGAGCAACCGACGGATTTTCACGGATGTTGTGTTATCGAAACACAGGGTTTGTACCTGGATGTTGTACCAAATCGTAAAAGTATTGTCCGGTGTGGTCGGTGTCATATCCGTAAATGTAACCTCAATCTGCTCACAAGCAGGTTGAGGGGTAATCACAGCAGCGTACTCCTGCCCAAATGGATATTCAGAAGGTAGTTCTGGCACATACGGCCCTGCCGGCAACATCGGCATTGTATCCTCCCACGGCTCCTCACATCCAACATACGACCAGGCGATGCTTGGAGGTTCAGATACAACGACGCCAGCATCATCGCTAACCCATTCTACTTGCATCCAGACTTGTTTATGTGCCGTAGGCAGCGGGACGTTTTCCACAAGAATGCTTACGGTGTAACTGTAAGCGTTAACAATAACTGGTCCGGCTGTCGCGCCTCCTTGTCGCCAGGAACTATAGCCTTGTGGATTATTCCACCAAGGAGGTGGATTTCCTCCACTTGCATTCACGACGACTGTCAATAACAAGACGGCAAACACAGCAGAGAATATCACCCCAATCTTCAATCCCCATTTCATTTTGCGTCTCCTTTTGAGATGCCATCAGCTCATCACTCGAAATCTTCAGCTTCAAGGTCCACCACAGACAGTGGGCTTCCCGCCTGGATTTCCAGGTCGCCCTCGTAGACAATCTCAGGGGATACATAATCATCATGCGATAACACCATAGTCTGCCCTCCTTTCGTTTAACCTTGACCTACATCAAAAACAATCATTGGAACTATGCGTTCGTTCAAGAGGAAGCAGAGACACACAGGGGAGGTGTAGCGCGCCTTTCTATTTTCATTATAGAAGCAATCCCCTTGTCAGTCAAGCCCTGGAGTCAAGATGCAAGATGCAAGATACTCGCACTACACAGAGTCGTCGATTCGCTCATTCGCCATTTTCCGCAGAGCGTGCTATACTGCACATCAATCACAATGGACCGGAAAAGCTGATAGCTGAACACTGAGAGCGAAATGACCAAAAAAGAAGAAACCAGTCCTACCATCAAACGCATCTCGTGGATTCTCTGGAGCGGTTTGGCAGTGCTGATTATCACGCTGATCTCCGCCTTCTCCCGCGCATGGACGACAAACCAGGCGTTGCAGGCCGAAATCGCCACACTCGCGCCGATGCTCACCGCCGCCTATGAAGAACAGGCCACGTTGCAGGCCCGGCTCGATTACGTGCAGAGCGACGCCTATATCGCCGAATGGTCGCAAGTTCACGCTGGGATGACGCTGCCCGAAGAGACGCTGGTCGTCCCGGTTGTGCCTACGACCACACCGACCCCCATCCCCACACCGACGCTGGTTCCCACACCTACCCCCACCCCGCTGCCCTTCTGGCAGAAATGGTGGCGCGCATTGACCGGTGACAAATAGTGCCTGACCCTCTTACCCTTGCCATCCAGGTGGCTCGCGAGGCCGGCACCGTCGTCCGCCAGGGCTTCGGAAAGGTGCAACGCCTCGACTTCAAAGGCGCGGTGAACCCTGTCACCGAGACCGACACCGCCGCCGAGGCACTGATCCTCGCCCGCCTGCGCGCCGCCTTCCCCGAACACGCGATCCTGGGCGAAGAGACGGGCGGCAGCCCGTGGAACGTCCCCGGCCCCATCTGGCTCGTCGATCCACTGGACGGGACGAACAACTTTGCGCACGGCTTCCCGCATTTCTGCGTGTCCATCGGGCTGATGAGCGCGGGGGAACTTCAGGTTGGTGTGGTTTACGATCCACTGCGAGATGAGCTGTTCACCGCGCAGCGCGGCGCGGGGGCGACGCTCAACGGCGCTCCCATCCACGTGACCTCTGTAGCGCGGCTGGCGGACGCCTTCCTGGCGACCGGCTTCGGCTACAATCGCCGCGTCGCCGCCGACAACAACACGCGCCGGCTGGATGATTTCCTGCGCCGCTCGCAGGGCGTGCGCCGGGCCGGTTCGGCGGCGCTGGATATGGCCTATGTCGCCTGCGGGCGCTTCGACGGTTATTGGGAATCGTATCTCAGCCCGTGGGATTTGGCGGCGGGCGTGCTGCTGGTGCAAGAGGCCGGCGGGCGCTGCTCCGATTACAGCGGCGGGACGGCGCACCTGCATTCCGGACGTGAAGTCCTCGTCAGCAATGGCTTGATCCACGGCGAGATGCTGCGCGTGCTGCGCGAAGGCCCCGCTGCCCCGCATCCCGATTTCCCTTGGCTCGGCCTAAAGAGGCCGAGCCAAAAGGGCAAAGCCCTACGGTCTAAACTCTAGCCCGCAGGGCTTTGCCCTTTCGGCGCGTGGGCTTCAGCCGCGCGCTTTAGCCACGCGCTCCGCGATCTTCCGGTCCGCCACCGACATCGGCAGCGCCGCGATCTCCTCAAGCGTCGCCCATCGGAAATCGTCACAGTCGATGCACGCCGGTTCCCCTGCCACAAGACGGCAAGCGAACGCATACAACGTGATGCGGAAATGCGTGTAGGCGTGCTCCACAACGGTCAGCGCCTCGCCCACCGTTACCTCAACGTCCAGTTCTTCGCGCATCTCGCGGCGCAGAGCGGCGGGCAGCGTTTCGCCATCCTCGCGCTTGCCGCCGGGAAATTCCCACAGCCCGCCGAGCATATCGTCCTGGCGGCGGCGCGCCACGAGCACGCGCCCATCGTCGCGGACGGTTACCGCGGCGACAACGTCATAGTGCGGGATCGGCTTGCGGGACCGCGGCGTGGGATATGCCTCCGGCTGCCCCAATGCCCGCGCCTGGCACAGATCCCGCCACGGGCAGAGCAAACATTGTGGGGACTTGGGACGGCAAAGTGTCGCGCCCAATTCCATCAGTGCCTCTGTAAATGCGCCAGGCGCTTCGACGGGCATCCACACGCGCACGGCGACTTCCAGACCGGCAGCGTCCGGTTCAGCCCACGCCAACACCCGCGCCATTACCCGGCGGACATTGCCATCCACCGCCGGGGCCGGGATGCCAAAGGCGATGCTCGCAATCGCGCCCGACGTGTACGCGCCGATGCCGGGCAAGCGGCGCAACGCCTCCACGTCGGTGGGCAGTTCGCCATTGTGCTCCGCCACGATGACCTGCGCGGCGCGGTGCAGCGCCCGCGCCCGGCTGTAATAGCCGAGTCCCTCCCACTGCTTGAGCACATCCTCGAGTGGGGCCTCCGCCAGCGCCGCAACCGTGGGGAAACGGGCGATGAAGCGCTCATAGTACTCCTGCACCTTCGTCACCTGCGTCTGCTGGAGCATCACCTCGGCGACCCACACCCGGTACGGCGTGCGCTCGC
>JAKJAB010000217.1:6021-6284 GCA_022707725.1 Chloroflexota bacterium
GTGTTGCGCGAACCACGCGAACAAGTGCGCTTGCGCGCCACTCTGGTTTGCACGCAGATATGTTAGAGTTGTTTCGTCAAGGGGCATACAACGTTTAGAGTTTCACGTATCGATCGAGATCAAGATTGCCACTATTGAACTCGACGAGTTTGACCCAATCAATCGCCCCATTTGTGTCACAAAAACGTTCGATAAACTGTTTTGTAAAACGGTTGATCACTTTGTTTTTTTCACCTTGGAAAGATTCGTTGTGTTCTCTCGCT
>JAKJAB010000218.1 GCA_022707725.1 Chloroflexota bacterium
GTGGCTGAGCTGCTTGAGCATCGGGACGGCGCTCAGATCGAGCGTGTTGCGCGTGTAGCTCTCGAAGGTGCGGATGCCGCGCTCGCAGAGAATGACGCGCTGGTTGCCGTGCGAGAGGATGTACTCGGCGGCCATGAGCAGCTCTTCCATCGTGGACATCATCCCACGTTTGAGCAGCACCGGGCGCTGTGACTCGCCGACGGCGTGCAGCAAAGCGAAGTTTTGCATATTGCGCGCGCCGATTTGCAGGATGTCGGCGTAGGTTGTCACCAACGGCACCAGCTCGGGCGATGTCACCTCGGTGACGATGAGCAGTCCGGTGAGGGAGCGCGCTTCGGCCAACAGCCGCAGTCCTTCTTCCCCAAGCCCCTGGAAACTGTACGGCGAACTGCGCGGCTTGAACGCGCCGCCCCGCAGAATATGCCCGCCGCCCTGCCGCACGGCTTCCGCCGTCTCCAACAACTGCTCGCGGCTCTCCACCGAGCATGGCCCGGCGATAATCGTCAACGGCTTGCCGCCGATACTGACACCGTTGATCGGGACGACCGAATCTTGCGGGTGGAATTCGCGGCTGGCAAGCTTGAAAGGCCGTAGCACAGCCACTGCCCGCTCCACGCCGGACATCCGTTCAATCTGCTCGCGGTCGATCGGGCGACCGTTCCCGATAACCCCGATGATAGTGCGCTCCTCTCCTGCCGAGAGGTGCGTCGTACAGCCCATCCCCTCAATCCGAGCCGTCACATTCGCAATTTGCGCCGTCGTCGCGCCATGTTTCATGATAACGATCATTGCTTTTCCTCCCATAGCTGTTTTTTTGATGGAGTATGAAGTATGGAGTATGTTCTCCCCCCTTACTCCCTACTCCTTACTCCCTACTCCCGCTCTTCAACCACTGGCGTGGTCGCCGCCGGGTACGAACCCAACAATTTGACGAACGAAGAATGGCGCAGCAAGCCCATCAGCGCCGCTTCGCACGCCACATCCTGGCAATGTCCTTCGAAGTCCAGGTAGAACGTGTAGCGCCAGGGCTGGTTGAGGCGCGGGCGCGATTCGATCTTGGTGAGGTTGATGCCGCGCACCGCAAACTCGCCCATCGATTTGTACAGCGCGCCGGGGCTGTGCCGCGTGGAGAAGACGATGGACGTCTTCGGACGCTGCGCGCGCGGCGGATCCTCCAGTCCCATCACGAAAAAGCGTGTGTAGTTGAAGCGATAATCCTCGATGGCGCGATCCACAATTTCCAGACCGTACAGTTCCGCCGCCAGCGCGCTGGCGATGACGGCAACCTCCGGCTCCGGGTTGGCGGCCAGATCACGCGCGCTGCCCGCCGTATCGAAGGCTGGTTCTCCAGCGAGATCGTGGCGACTGAGATACTGCTGGCACTGCGCCAACGCCTGGGGATGCGAGCGCACACGCTTGATGGCCTCGCGTTTCGTTCCCGGCGCAGCCATCAGCATGTGATGAACGTGCAGGATGACTTCGGCGTTGATGCGCAAATCCCGCTCCAACAGCAACTCATACGCCCCTGCCACCGATCCGGCGACGGCGTTCTCCACCGGCAGCATCGCAAAGTTGACCTGGCCGTTTTCTACCAGCGGAAACAATTCGTCCAATGTGTGACATGGCACACTTTCCACCGTCGGCCCAAAATACTGCCGCACAGCCTCTTCCGAATACGCTCCGGCAACGCCTTGAAAAGCCACTTTGACCATAAGGTTCCTCCCTCCAAAGAATTATGAGTTGCGAGTTAAGAGTTAAGAGTTAAGAGTTAAGAGTTAGGAGTTGCTGTTCGCCACTTGCTACTCGCTACTCGCTACTCGCTACTCGCCAAATCCGGCCTGAGTACACGCGCGTCACCCAGGTAGATGTGGTGGATATCTGCCTGCGCGCGATCCGTATTCCAGTGCAGCAACACGCGGATGCAACGCGGCAGGCTCCCGCGGACGGCCATTTCCTGCATACAGAGCAGTGGCGTGTTGCTCCACCCCATTTCGCGCGCGGCGACAGCAGGGTAAACGGCGTCCAGATCGGGCGTGGCGGTGAAAATCACGCTGGCGATATCGGCTATGTCAAGTGCGTTGGCCGCGACCATCTGCTCCAACAACGCCCGCACCGCCGCCTTGATTGCCGCCGTCGTATTCTCCCCCACCGTAACCGCCCCCCGAATCCCCCGACACGCCATCCCTTTCCTCCTCCCCGTCTACTGTCTACCGTCTCCCGCCAGACACAAAAAAAAGACGTAGAGCGGGTCGCTCTACGTCTTTGTCTTTGTTTTTGGGCTTACTACGCTACTTTTACCCTTTGCAACACAAAGGAGCCGACCCGGGTGGGACAGCTAAAATAAAAGTAGTAATAGCTAAACCAGTTTTTGCGCTGCATGATAATCTTTGGCCTATCCAGATACGCCATCTGTCATATAGCTTAGATAATACTCGATTTGTCAAAATTGTCAAAGGAGTGTGAGTGCGACTGTTCAATAATGAACTGACACCGGTGTGCCGATTTCCGCCCAGGCGTAGAGAAGGCTGGCTTCGTAAGTCCCCAGCACAATACAGCCATAAGAAATCGGCGAACCCAGATACCCCGCCCAGAGCGTCACGCCATTTTGCATGACCGGCAAAGCGTGGATGCCGTTTTCTGTCGATCCGGCCCAGTAGATGCCGAGCCAATACGGCATCCAGATGTCCCAGGTGGAGCCGTAAGCGTTGGGGAATTTACTTTGCACGCGGAACTCGCCGACGCGGGTGTAATACGGCGCGGCCCCACTGGACGCCACAAAGGAATAGATCAGTTGGTCACCCTGGTAGGCGTACAGATGCTGCTCGGAGAGATTGACCACGATGTACTTCCCTCCGCCAGAAGGGGGTGGCGCTTCCCCTGTCAAGCGCAACACCTGTCCGACGTAGATGTTGGATGGGTTAGCAATCCCGTTCAAATAAGCCAATGCCGCTGGCGTGGTCTCGAAACGCAGCGCGATTTGGATCAATGTATCGCCGGGGCGCACGATGTAGGTATCGAGGTTGCTTGTTTCCGGATCAGGCGCTTGTACAGCGGCGCGTCCGGGGATGATCAAAGTTTGCCCGGCGTAGATCATATACTGGTTGGTCAGATCGTTAGCCTGGATCAAAGCCCATACGGTTATCCCGTGGCGCAAAGCGATGCCGCTCAAGGTATCGCCCGGCTGGACGACATAGCCATCCGTGGAAGGCGTCGGTTCCGGCGGCGGCGCGGGTTCGCCGGACGCGCCGGGGATGACCAACTCTTGCCCGACGTAGATGTAGATGCTGGTCAAGCCGTTCGCTGCCATGATCGCTTCCACCGTCGTGCCGTAGCGCAGCGATATGCGGAAGAGATTTTCGCCCGGTTGCACGACATGGACGATGGTTATCTGCGCCCGCGCGGCAAGAGGTGAAAACAGCGCGCACAACAACAGCAACAAGGTCAGGATTCTCACCGGAGTTGTCAACAACGGAACACTCTCCTCAACGCACGGCGCCGACAATGCATAGTTTTTCCAGACACAAATGAACTGTTTGGCGCTGGCTTGATTTTATACGAATGCATCGTTCGCGCAAACAGGCTGTCATTCACACTGCGGTCTCAACAGCATATTCTAAAGATTTGGCATATCGCGTCGAACCAGGCATCCTGTCATCAATTATCGGATGCGGGTCACGCTAATTTCGTTTGACACGCTGACAACCCATACTATACTTTTCTACAAATCCTCAGGGCTACCCAATGTGAGCCGAAAGATACAAAGCGTTTCCAGCCTTTGAAAGGAGGTCGCTCATGGCGCTCGAGCAGCTTGGATCGCGCGAAGATTATCAGATTGTAGAAATCCGCGTCTTCGTTTCGACAGACGCGGGGCAGACCTATCCCGTGGAACTGGACGTGGAAGGGTGGCGCAGGTTTCCAGCAGGCACGCTCCAACTGGATCAGGCGTACCTGCTCGGACTGGCGGCAGACCCCAAAGCGTATGGTCGCGCGTTGGGCGAAATGCTGTTTTCCGACGCGGCGATCGGAGACGCCTACCGGGAGATGATCGCCGCCATCGAAGCCCGTGGCCTCCCTATGCGGTTGCGCTTACGCCTTGACCCCACCGAGCTGGAAAAGCTTGGCTGGGAACGCATCTTGATGCCGTTGGGGGGTGACTGGCAGCCCCTGGCGGCAACGGCTGACACGCCTTTTTCGCGCTTTGTGCTGGCGCAACGGTGGGAACGGCCCGCCCCGATCACCGGGCGCCCCCTGCGTGTGCTTGCCATCCTGGCCTCCCCGGCCAAACTGGATGCGTATCAGCTCGACCCTATCTCCCCCGAAGAGTGCCAGGCTGTGCACACCCTGTTGGACGGACTCCCCGAAGTGACCGTCACCTATCTGGAATCGGGTACGGCTGCCCCACCCACCCTGACTGCGATACGGGCTGCATTGACCGCGGGCCACCACCTGATTCATTTCCTCTGCCATGGCGCGCAAACCGCCAGGGGTAACGTCCTCTACCTGGAAGCCGCTCGCCTGATCGAGGCATTCAAACTCGCTGCTAACCCGCCGGCCCTGACGTTCCTCGCCGCCTGTGAAAGCGCCGCGCGCAGCCGTGGCGATGCCCTTGTCCCCCTCGGCCCTGCGCTGGTCGAGCGCGGTGGCGTGCAAGCCGTGGTGGCGATGGCAGACCGGATTGGCCTGAAAACGGCGCGACTGTTCACCGGTCAATTTTACACGCGACTGCTGAACCATGGAGTGGTCGATTTAGCGATGAACGAAGCCCGCGCCCTGGTGCAGGACGAATGGGACTGGGGCGTGCCGGTGCTGTTCAGCCGGTTGTTCGACAACCAACTGATCGATTTTCCCATCGGGCAGTTCTACGATACCTACCTGAGCCACACCGACCGCGCTTATCTGGCCGTGGACGAGGCGTTGGCCGCCGCGCGCCGGCAAGAATACGGCGGAACGCTGGTGGATGATCTGGAACGACTGATCAAGGAACTGAGCAAGAGCCACGGGGTGTTGGTGGACGTCGCCTCCAAGTTCCGCCGCGTCGGCAGCGATCCAAACACCTTTGCCCAACGCTTCGATGAGTTTTACGCTGACTTCAAGGACTACTACGATCGGCAGTCCTGGGTCGAAGAGGAGACCTCATGCCGACAAATTCGCGAGCTGGGCTATCAGGTGCTGCCAAAAGTAAGACCTTTGCTGCGCGATGATATTTTCGATCAACTGCAACAGGAACTCGGTTTGTTGGGAGACGCCGACCGCGCGCTTCTACAGCAGTTTCGCGAATATCTCGAGGCCATGAACGCAGCCGTCGAAGCCATTTACACAGGAATATGCGGCAGCGATATCGCAGAGGCGATCCGCTTGAAACGAGACTTCGAGGCGCAGATCAGCCCCAGCTTCCGACGCAGCAAAGAGATGTTCGAACGCATGAACAGCAGCGTGACAGCGGTTATGGCAGCATAACCGGGAAAGGCGGTCAAAACCAGTATCTCAGACCCGCATACGCTTGTAGGTGTTGATCAGCCCGTTGGTGGACGCGTCGTGGGATTCCACGTCCTCTTCCCCGCACAGTTCGGGCAAAATCGCCTTGGCAAGTTGCTTGCCCAGTTCTACGCCCCACTGATCGAAAGCGTCGATGTCCCAGATCGCAGCTTGCGTGAAGATTTTGTGTTCGTAGAGCGCGATGAGCGCGCCGAGCGTCCCAGGCGTGAGGCGGGGATAGAGGAACGAGTTGGTGGGCCGGTTCCCCGGAAAAGTTTTGGCAGCGATCAGCGTTTCGAGTGCAGCGCCGCTATACCCCACAGCTAAAAGCTCGGCGCGGGCCTCGTCGGATGTGCGGCCCTTCATCAACGCCTCGGTCTGCGCGAAGAAGTTCGAGAGCAGCAGCGTGTGATGGTCGCCCAGTGGGTTCTGGCTTTGCGCCGCGGCCAGGAAATCGCAGGGGATGAGCTTCGTGCCCTGATGAATCAACTGGTAGAAGGCGTGCTGGCCGTTCGTGCCCGGCTGCCCCCAGATAATCGGCCCGGTCTGATAGTCGACCCATGCTCCCGCGCGCGTGACGCCCTTGCCGTTGCTCTCCATATCTCCCTGCTGGAAGTAGGCCGGGAAGTGCACGAGATACTGGTCATAAGGAAGGATCGCGTGCGATTGCGCGCCGAAGAAATTGTTGTACCAGAGGCCAAGCAATCCCATAATGACTGGCACATTCTCCTCGAATGGCGCAGAGCGGAAGTGCTGGTCGATCTGGTGCGCGCCCGCAAGCAGCGCCTCGAAGTTGTCC
>JAKJAB010000219.1:0-292 GCA_022707725.1 Chloroflexota bacterium
CGAACGCCGCCATCGCGCCGAGGACACACATCACGATGAGCACCAACGCCATAGCCAGTGCGCCGGCGTTGGCGCTCACGGCGCTGACGCAATAGCCAATATTTTGCCCTTTCTCGTGTCTTGAGAGAAAATGCTCTCTCGCAACGTTATGGCACATACCGGCTGACGCCGCGGTTCGTTCCTACCCAGACGACGCTTTGCGGTGTGATCCAGACGGATGAAATATCACCGGGGACGAGGCCATCGGCGATAGCGAACATCTGCCACGTCCCATCTGCCGGGTTGAAGTGTC
>JAKJAB010000219.1:302-6237 GCA_022707725.1 Chloroflexota bacterium
GCCCTCCGCAGTGCGGTGATAGAGGTCGCCGCCGGAAGCCGCCCACACGTCACCGTCCGGTGTTCCGCCCACGGCATTGACCCCGGCAGTTGCATCGTCCAACGTTTCGGTTGTCCAGTCACTTCCATCGTAACGGGCCAGCCCCCCCTCTCCGGCAACCCAGAGCGTTCCATCCGGAGCCGCATAGAACATGTTGAGTCTGGCCAACAATGGATGATCGTCCGGTGTGAAGGTCGTCCAACTGTCGGCGCGCGGATCGTAACGCAGTACCTTCTCGTAGGCCCACACCCACATCACATCGTCCGGATCAAACGTGATACCGTAGACCGTCACGCCTTCCATGGCCTCGGGCTTGATAATTGGCCATCCACTGCCATCGTACCGGCGCAGCTCGCTATGGTAGCCGATCCAGATGCGACCCGCGCTATCCACGCCGGGGATGCCGGGATCGTCGAACGCGCCTTCGGCTTTGCCAAACCATTGCCAGTCACCGCGGTCCGGCGCGTAACGGGTCAATCCTGCGCCGCTGTGTATGAACCACAGCGCGCCTTCGCCATCCTGGACGATCGCGCGCACGCGACTGTCACGCAGCGTCGCCGGGAGCGCCCAGGTTTGCCAGGCGTCGCCGTCGTAGCGCAGCAGACCGCCGCCATCGGTGGCAAACCACAGCGCATCATCGTCTCTGGTAATGGCGCGCACCGGCCAGGCCAGCGCCGGATAGGCGTCGGCAGTGAAGGTCGTCCATGCGTCTTCATCAGGATCGTAAGCAAAGACGCCCTTCCCGCCAAACCACACCGTCCCATTCGGGGCGCGATAGATGCTGTGGATTTCCGTACCGGCCAATGGAGCCAGCGAGGTAAAGGTGCCACGGTCCACATCCATCCGGGCAACGCCCTGCGACAAGGCGAGATAGAGAACGTCGCCATCTTCCGCGAACTGCAACGCGGCAATCGTAGTGTCCGGCAAACCCTGCTCGCGCGTGTAAAGCTGCCACATCTCCCCGTCGAAATGGGCCAAGCCTTGACTCTCGACGGCGGCGAAAAGCCCTGTCTTTGTATCGTGCGCCAACGCCCGCAGCCGGGGAAAACTAACAGGCAGCGTAGAAGCAGCGTGCCATGCGTCGCCATCGTAATACATCAAAGGGGGTTCAGTGAACAACATCCCGGCCCAGATGCGGCCTGTCGCATCCTCAAAGAGCGCGCTTACCGAGGCCGGTTCGATGCCATCGCTTTTGCCAAAAGTCGACCAGGCCGTTCCATCGAACACCGCAATGCCCGCGCGAGTCGCCGCCCACAGCCGGTCATCCGCATCAACGAGCAGCGCGTTGATCCAGTTATCGGGCAGTCCATTCGCTGTGGTGAAAAGGTCGTAGGTCTCGTGCAGCGGATCCCAACGCACCAGGCCCGCCGGCCCGCCACCCCAGACGTAGTCTCCCTGAACCGCCACTGCGTTCAGGATATTGTGATTCACATAGCTACGCCAACCGGTCGCCGGGGTCAGCTTCACCGCGTCGAGGTTGGCGTAACCGGTCTCGCTGCCGCCGACGACGACGTTGAACCTGGAATCGGCTGCCAGCGACAGCGTCGCCAGCGGATACCAGGTGTTGCCCTGATCGCGTTGGTTGACATTGACCACGGTCTCGCCGTCTGTGTGGACCAACGTATACGGCGTATCGGTAGCGCGATCCTCGCCGCGCGGCCACCACGCCCAAACGTCATACAAGCCGCCCTTCTCGATAAGGAAATTGCAGCGCACCCGGCAATCGAGACAACCGGGATCGGCGTAGAGAAAATCCCCGGCATACGAGACGCCGCCACAGGCATCATCCGGACAGTCGTCCCACGAGCCAGCCTCGACGACGCACGCAGCATCGCGGTTGTCGAGCGTCAACTCCGTGCTGAACAACGCGAGGTCGTCGGTCGAATCAACGGGAGGCGTAGCATCTTCCGTCCCCTCAATGTCCGACGGCTCGACAGGGGGTGCGATATCCACCAGCACCGCTGCGGTGGCAGCCGGCGTCACAAGAGACGGTTCATCATCAGGACGCGGCGTCCTCAACAGCAACAGCCCCACGACCAGGATAATAAGTCCCACCACACCGCCCGCGACGGGCAACCAGGGGAAAGGTCGTTTCGCGCGCGCCGGTACAGGTTCGTCCGTGACGTCACGCGCAGTAGACGATGGCGAAAGTGGCGTAGGGGCCGGGATCGGCGCAGGCACAGTGGGCGCCCTTTCCGGCGAAGGTGGTCCAGGCGTGGGAACGACCGGCGTGGGGTCGCCGAGGATCGGCGCAGGCGCAGTGGGCGCCCTTTCCGACGAAGAGGGTCCAGGCGTGGGGATGACCGCCGTCGCGCCGCCAGGGATCGGCGGCAAATTCACCTCGGTGGGCAAGCCGTCCACAGCGCGTTCCAACGTCTCCACCATCTGCTCCGTCGTCTCGAAGCGGTCTTCGGGCAATTTCGCCAACGCCTTGAGGATGATGCGCTCGATCACCTCCGGGATGTCCGGGCGGACAAAACGCGGCAGTGGGAGGGGGTCGTAGACGTGCTTCATCATCACCGCCAGCGGCGTCTCGCCGTCAAAGGGCACCTGGCCCGTGACCATCTCGTAGAGCATCACCCCCAGCGCGTAGATGTCGCAGCGCGCATCGAGCGGTTTGCCCAGGCCTTGTTCGGGGGCCATATACGCGGGCGTGCCGATGACGGCGCCGGTGCCGGTGTAGTTCGCCGTCCCCGCGACGATCTTGGCGATGCCAAAGTCGGTGAGGAAAGCGTTGCCCTGCGGATCGATGAGCACATTGCTCGGTTTGATGTCGCGGTGGATGACGCCCTGCTCGTGGGCGTACCCTAACGCGCGTCCCACCTGACCCATCAGGCGCGCGATCTCGTGCAGGGTCAGTGTGCCATGCTGCATAAGCAAATCGTGCAACGTCCCCGCCTCAATGTAGCGCATCACGAGGTAAGTGATGCCTTCCTGCTCGCCGTAATCGTAGACGGGCAGGATGTGTGGATGTTCGAGTCGCGCCAACACGCGCGCTTCCTGGGTGAAGCGCGCCACGAACGTCGCATCCTGGGTGAAATGGCTCGGCAGGATTTTCACCGCCACGTAGCGATCCATCGAGGGCTGGTACGCCTTGAAGACGGTTGCCATCCCTCCCTGCCCGATCTGTTCGACGAGTTGGTAACTACCGAGTGTCTTGCCGATGTATGGATTCACTGAGTCATTCCCCCTAACAATCTCAACGGATTGAACGGATCAAACGGAAAATATCCGTCAATTTCCGCTCAATACACCCTACATTTTTACAAGAAGGAATGCAGAGTTTGACCGATCCGCTCTTCCGCCGGATACGCACCCGGCTCGAATGTTTTACCGGTGAGTTTCTCGTAGCAGGCGATGTAGCGTTGGCTCACCTGCACAATTAGCTCGTCGGTAGGCGCGGGTGGTTCGCCGTCGCCGCGATAACCGCGCTCGGCGTACCAGAGGCGCAGAAATTCCTTGTCGAAATTGTCCGGCTCTTCGCCGGCGGCGAGACGCGCTTCGTAAGTCTCGGCGACCCAGAAGCGGCTGCTGTCGGGCGTGTGGACTTCATCGATGAGCATCACCCGGCCATCCGGCGCGCGCCCGAACTCGTACTTCGTGTCCACCAGGATGAGGCCGCCTTTACGTGCAATCTCCTGCCCGCGCGCAAAGATCGCCAGCGCCGCTGCCTGCAGCTGCTCCCAGGTTTCGGCGTCCAGCAGACCGCGCTCCACCACCTCGGCGCAGGTGATGCGCTCGTCGGTCTCGCCCTTCGTCGTCGGCGTGATGATCGGGGTGGGCAGCGCGTCGTTCTTCTGCAAGCCGTCGGGGAAGTCGTAGCCGTAGATG
This sequence comes from Chloroflexota bacterium, assembly GCA_022707725.1. GTDB lineage: Bacteria > Chloroflexota > Anaerolineae > B4-G1 > SLSP01 > DSWT01. The sequence goes on from JAKJAB010000219.1 coordinate 4,173, forward strand.
CTGCGCTCGCCGAGGGAGTAGCGATACCACAGCGCGGTCTTCGTCACCCCGCTGATGTAGCCGCGCACGATGACCTCGATAGGGAACGGCTCGCATTCCGTCGCCAGCAGCACGTTGGGATCGGGCGCATCAAGAACGTGATTTGGGATAAGGTCCGCCGTTTGTTCGAACCAGAACGCACTCAACTGATTGAGCACCTGCCCCTTGAACGGCACGGCGGTGAGGATGCGGTCAAAGGCCGAAAGGCGATCCGTCGTCAGCAACAGGCGGCGCTTGTCGGGCAGCGCGAAGGATTCGCGGACTTTGCCGCTGGTGTGGGTGTAAGGCCAGGCAATGTCGATCTTTTTCAGCGCAAGCGGTATAGAGCGCGACACAGTCACATCGAGCATCGTTCATCCCCCTTGAATGATCTCGCACACACCACAAAGCTTGAGCGAAGGCTGGTTTTCGATTGCGTGCATACGGAAGTATAGCATGGAATCTCGAATATGCAGGGCAGATATTGTTAAAAAACAGGCCGAACGGACAAAAACCCGTTCGACCATAGAAGATATGTTATAATCGTGAACATTGTGAGTTTCTACAGAATGCACCAATGTTGAGGGAAATATGAGAAGACCATCAGGGTTTTTCTGCATGCTGTCCATACTATTCTTGATGACCGCTTGTACGAAACAAACTTACCCCATCATCACCACATCTCCGCAGCTGGAGATGACTGCCACAGCAATCGTCGAAGTCCCGACGTCAACTATCACACCAGAAGCAACGGCGATGCCACCAGGCGTGGAATTGCCTCTGCCGCTCTATTTTTTGAGTGATGGCGAAATCTGGTTACTTTCACCGGGCGAGCATTCACCCCGGCAACTCGCAATTGAGGGCGAGGCCAGCAGTATGGATGTATGGCCTGGGGACAATCGGATTGCGTATGGAACGACGAACGGGAAAGTATATACCCTTATGCCGGGACAAGAGCCGGTTTTGCTCCACAATGTCCAAACAGAGACTGATGCTCCGGTACGGATCAGGGATGTTTCATGGTCGTTTGGCGGCACGAAGTTGGCATACACAGTAGCATATACGTCTGAACAAATGATTTTCGAGGCAGGATATCCGAGCTATCCTTCTGGATTGTGGGTATTTGATATGCAGGGACAAACGACTCAGTGGTTGTTGAGTGATCACTATATGCGAAAGGACAGGAAAAATGTTGGATATTTACGCGTTATTGTAGAATCCAGGTGGTCGCCTGATGACACAGCCTTGCTTCTGCGACTCGGTTATTGGGAATGGACGAATTGCGCAATTTTTGAACCCTTGGATCAACAATTAGACGAAACAAATTTATATCCCTTCGATGTGAGTGATTGGGGAAGCGGCTTTTGGACTCGTGATGGTCAAGCGACGGTTATTATATCTGGCCAAAATTATGGAGTTGTCAGCGATTTGATGTATGTAGATCGGGTTACGAAAGAATCGAAGCTGCTCATTGATGGTGAAGCTGAGAGTCTTTATGTGGATGATGCCCAGGAATTGCCAGATGGAATCGTTTTTTTGGGGACGCGCCAAATGGTACAACCGGGTGAGGAACAATTGTATTTAGGGAAGCTAACTGAACGGGGTTTTCAATACGCACCTACCGGCCCGACTTCGCTTTGTAACACGCGTGAGACAGGGCATATTGAGTGGGATCCGTCCGGGCATTGGGGCGTGTTTGTTTGTCAATATGGACCTAGCGAGGCATCACCAGAGGAAGTTCACGTGATCTCGTTAGATGGAGAAAACATCGACCTGACACCTGACCTCAATACGCTACCGAATACACCAACAACTATCTTGTGGGGCAGCGACTAGCAAATCAGCCTCAGGGCACGCTGAGCATCTTGATCCCAGGATGCGCTCCATCGCGCAACGCATCCACCGTCTTCGCCAACTACTCGCGCGCCCACAACTCCTGACCGTTGGTCGGATACTTCCGGTACTAGACAGTTTTTTAACTGCCTGAAAACAATCTGCTCAATCTGCCTAATCTGCTGACAGAAACAACTACACCTCGGCGGCGTAG
>JAKJAB010000021.1 GCA_022707725.1 Chloroflexota bacterium
AGGGTCTTCAAGATAATAGATGAGTGGAGCAGTAGCGCCGACATCCTCTTCCATGGCCGCTACCAGATAGCCCAACATATCTGGCGCTACAACGACATCATTGTTGATAAGCAATATAAATCCGGCGCCAGATTCCAAAGCATAGCGTATCCCTACATTGATTCCCGCCGCAAAACCGAGGTTGGAGGCGTTAACCAGTACAATAACTTCGGGAAAATCGCGCCGGATCATGCTGACAGTTTCGTCGGTAGAGTGATTATCGACAACCACCAATCGCACGTTAGGATAAGTCAACCCCTGCAAAGAAATCAGCGCCTGCCGGGTGTCTTCGCTATGGTTATAAGTTAGCATGATGACATAGACTTGTGGGAAATCTTTCATAAATCATCTCGTAGCTCAATACGATGACTTGCGCCAAAGCACCAGGCTATCTTCGATAGAAAAACCACGGGAAAAGTGTGTATATACCGCAGCAAATGCGGGTTGCGAATGAAAATCTGCATAGTCACAGCGAACCCAATGAATGGTGAAAACAACACCAGCAATAAAGGATACTCATAAAATGGCGGCGGTGAGATCAGTTCTTTGTAATTGCAGCGAACCCAAGCATTGAACTGCCCAGAACGATGCCATAATTTCAGGATAGCCTTTAACGAAGGGACGTCGGGACAGTGTCGTACCACAGCATCGACTACAAAATGCAGGTGATAGCCGTGTCGTCTCATACGCAGTGTCCATTCAGTATCCTGGCCTCGTGCGAGGCGTTCATCCATCAGCCCAACACACTCCACTACATCCCGTGCTACACAGAGGTTGAGCGTCCCCATGTTTTTTCTGTCCCCCGGCGACGCAGAACACACAAAGTCGTGGAACATTGTAAGGTTATAACACAGTTGCCAATAAGGCGTCGCACTAAAGTTGATGCTGCCGCCTGTAACAGAGTGACCGGCCTCCTGAGCATACAATAAGTTCTCCAACCATCGCCGGTCTGCGATACAATCAGAGTCTATGAAGGCAAGATATTCCCCCGAAGCCGCCCGAATGCCGATATTCCTGGCAACTGGCGCTGTCACTGGTTGTTTTGTATCCACAAAACGAACGAGGTCATGTTCACATACTAATCCAGGTTCATCCAACCCTACTACGATAATTTCCGCTATACGATCCAATGTCGTTTGAACCAAAAGAGATCGGAGCGTTTCATCGATCATCCTGGAGTTCAAATTGGGTATGATGATCGAAACTTGTGACCTTGCCCTCTCCATTTTTGCCCCTCTGATCTATCAAGATTTATTGTGGTAAGCTAACAGAGATTGTTCCAGGTTTTCCACCAAATCACTCCAAACAATCTGATGTCGCCTCTGCTCAAACACAGGTTCCGAGGACATCAAAGACAGACGCCGCATATACTGTACAATAGCACGCGCAAGACCCTCACCATCTCCCGGTTCAACCAGAGCCAGTGAGGGTTCCCGCTTGGCTAATTCTCCCAGGCTTCCGACCCGCGTAGTAATAATTGGACAACCAAACCCTATCCCCATCTGTACTACAGCGCTGCCCGTGACTTCTCGATAGGGAGCCACCAGTAAATCAGCAGCAGAAAAGTAAAGCGCAACCTTCTCATTGGGTACATAGCAATCCTCAATGATAACCAAGTCTTCAATATGCAGCGACGCAATCTGCTCCAAATAGATCGATTTATCCTCCCAAAATTCACCAATCACCAAAAGTAGCACTCCGCCCAATTCTTCTTTTACCTCAGGCAATACTGACAACAGATCGGCTAAACCCTTGTAGGCCCTCACAATCCCAAAAAACAACAAAATCGGGGTATACGCCGGTAAACCCAATTGCTTGCGGGCTTCATCCTTGGGGACACGCTCGTCGGCAAACATATCGAACACAGGGAGAGAAAACACTGTCGCCTGAGCTTTAGGGAGACAAATCAGCAGGCGGCTGCGCTCATCCTCCGATTGCACGATAAAACGCTTTCCCCACCATAATACCAGCCGGGCCAGCCATACATCCCACCAATGCGCCTCATGCGGTAACACATTGTGGCAAATATACAGAAGCGGTTTGTGCAAAAAGAGAGTGTTAAGCACACCCAAAGCTACCCAAACCGGCGACCAAAATGTCGTCCACCACTGCAAGATAATCGCATCAGGTCGGTAACGAGCAAGTCGCAGGAAAGTCACAAACCAGGTCAAGGGGTTTACCGAATCTATCCAGTATTGTGCCCCCTTTGCCAACAAGGGATGTTCACTAGGGTCCTTATCACTTTGGCCAGGGAAAAGACATCTGGGATACTGGCGCTTGAAAGAGATCAACAGCACTTCGTGATCTCTTTCCTGAAGCGCTTTGTACAGCATTGTCGTATAATGTGCAATTCCCCCGCGGTAGGGATATACCGGTCCAACTAATGCGATTCGCACGCCTGTCCTCTACTTAACTTATGGGGAAGGAAGGCCGATGGCAAAAATCGCCACGCCGCCCTGGTCGTACACTAAATCCAGTGCATCCATTTGAAGCAACACTGCCCGCGAGAGTCCATCCCCCGCAAAATGGGTGTAGTGCACCCACGTAAATATGTGTTACACCTGTGGCACGGAGTTCATGCAACGCCGTGGCATCGCCAGATTCCAATCGCTTGACCTGCTGCGAACGTTGGATCACCATTTCCAGATACTCAGAAGGGCCTAGGTGGTTAATCATCACCCCTGCCGTGGTTTGACGCTCTGCAAAATAAGGAATCCAATATCCTCCATCTGCGCCATGAGGCGCGCTCGGCATCCAAAAGTAAGTATTGACGGCAAACACAGCATCGGTGGGAACGTTCTCCTTAATCCACAGCATAGCTTCCAGATCTTCATTTGCTAGGAAATAGCGAGATGATTCTACCCCAGTCGCGCGCGCATACGCGCCATTCAAGCAAACAAAGAATGCTATTACCGCCATACCTGAGCTACGCAATACACGGGGCAGGCGCGGATGTCCCAACAACCATCCCAGAGTATCACCAATAACCACGGCTAGAGGCAAATAGAACATAATCAAAATGCCGCTCAGATTTGAAATGTTCAACCAGGGGATTCCTAAGTGATAAGTCAATCCCAACAATGATAAAAAGACCACCCAAAATATCTGATCGAGAACACGACTACGTCGAGCTATAACCACAATCGCGCAGGCTACCCCCACCCCTATGAGCCAACGAGGAGCTAGAAGATAAGGAATAGCAGACCAAGAGAGCGCGAAATATACCTCTTGCATTACCTGTTGTTGCGCTCTTACAACAGGTGTTGTGCTGGCGCGCGTAACATACCACATGAACGCGCGCCAGAACGCAGGCAAAACAGTCAACACAGTAAGTATTCCTAACACCCCTAGAGCCATCCCCCAGGATTTGATACGCCGGCATCGCCACGCCTGTAATCCAAGGTGCAGAATGCCTACAATCACCAGCACTCCGTAGAAAGCCATGACCCGAAAATGAAACAAGAATATACTTCCCGAAAGAAATGCAGCCACAAGCAATTCCCGGAACGGTAGCCTATCATTGTCTACCGCCGACTTGAGCGCATCCAACACCATGGTCCAGGCAATTAACAACACGGCTTGTGCAGCGACCTGCGTAAATCGCCCTCAATTGAAATAAAAGGCCGGATGCTGTACCAGCAAACCCGCTACAATGGCTCCAACCAATGCAGCCCGTCGTCCAGAATACCGATCCAACAGTAGATACACGCCGATACCACATATTCCGTTCAGGAACTGCGCCATCCACAACAAAGCGGTATGTGCAGGGACACGTGTCAACCACTGCAAGGATGCAGTCAGTGCATACAACCCTAGATGGTATTGATCAAGAGAAACAGGGGTATACGGGGCCATCGTCAAAGGTAATTGCCCATTTACTGCAGTAAGCTGCGTCAAGATTGTGTGATGTAAAGAGTCAGTCCAGGCCGGATAAGGATGATCACGCAGAATCCAGTACCGGGTAAGCAAGGTCGTACCCAAAATAGCCAAGGCTATCCATTCCGACCGTGCGAAATCAAACTGCGCGCGCCAGTCAGGCCGCAAGCGCCATACGGTACTCCCCGCGCATACGACCAACAGGGCAAGTAACTTGTACGGCCCAATGGTCCAAAAAGGCACGATCCAACGCGCAAAATAAAACAGCACTGGATAAAACGCTATTCCAAGCCCCAACGCGACAATCCACCGCTGCAAACCCTCCCAGCGCCGCCACAGTCCGCTCAGAGCCAACATCGCCCAACCCGGCAGCATCAACAGGATGAAAATTGTAATGAAGATACGCAGTTCCATGAGAAAATTCTGTATGTCCATTGAAAGCTAACTCCAATAAACCGGTTCGAATCAAAGGACCTCATGAAAGCAGCAAATGCTCAACCGGAATCTGGCAAAAAAACAAACAAAGCAGTCCCCTGTCCCACCAAATAGAAAGCTACTTAACCTTGTAGATAAGTACCTCGTAATCGCCGTCAGCAAATACCTTTACTAATGTAAACCGATTGAAGAAGTTATCGTATTGCGTTACCTCAGTATCGTATTTTTCTGAATCCAAATAAAAACGCCTATACATCGCCTGTCCGAAAATCAGATAATCGAACCCATTCTCAATGTACCATTCTGGTTCATAATCAATCATTCTACCAACACCGTTAACTGAAAAGAGCTCCGGTTCGAGGAATGGGGTATAGGATTCAAGGGCTATTTTTGATCCTGGTGGCAAATTACTCTCACACCATACCCTTGCCGTTTCGCGGCTATTGATAGTAGTTAGCCTAAGAGTATCCATAATTGTTCTCGCAAGCGGGAAAGCAAGCGCCGCTATCGTCAGACAAATAAACACAATCACAGATAAGTTGTGTAATTTCTTCAAAGGCAATTCTTTAATCTTGTACCACAAGCACACTAAAAACCAAGCCGCTAATATAAACAAAAAAGGAACTAGCGGGATAAACGTGCGATCGTTTCTTACATTGAGGGTACTAATATATCCGGAATACACGACGGGAAAGATTGCAAGGATAGCTATCTCCTTTGATCCTACGTAAATGCCATACAATATTTGCAAAATAGCGAAAATATAGAGAACGCCCCCTGTCCTCCACGCATAATCTAGATACCACCTTAAGGTATCATCTCCTTCCATACCTGGGTGAGATGCAATCCTGTAATATTGAGCGTGGAACACAAAATCCTTGTAGAAGTTAGAGAAATCGAATATGGCAAAAGGAGTAGTAAGTAGAAAACCCGCCCCACACAAGAATAGAGCAAGATAGAATTTCTTTTTCTTAAGCGCCTCTTTGCCATAGCGCAGAAAATGAGCCAAAATTAAAGTTAAAAGTACCAAGCCGCCATTGTACTTACTAGAGATGGTAAACCCCACACATAATCCCGCAGCAACATAATGCCACGTTTTACCTTGTTTGTAGATTAAAATCGAAGCCAAGAACGCAAGCAACATAAAAAATACGACATAGATGTTCGGCGTTGCCAAGCGACTATGCGTAACCATTGAAGGAGAAATCGCCACCATCAACGAAGCTAAAAGTCCCACTGACATTTTACGTGTAATATGCTTGGCAATAAAAAAAACCACCACCACTGTTCCGATACCAAAAATAACCGAGACCAAGCGATGCAACAAAACTGATGTGGGACATGGCGCTTTGGTTACGCCCATCGTCAGTGAAACAAGTGGCCGAATATCATCGGGTGTTTGAAACACACCCACCAGTTTTCCCAGAAAATAATAAGGGATATAAGCTAGTGCATTTATATATAGGGGTAAAGAGGAATAACCGAAAAAATGAGGATTCAAATCTCCCGTTACAAACATGTTTCGAGAAATCGTAATGCTAACAGGTTCGTCAGCATGGTAGATGTATGGCAGGTCATAATCAATACCCCATACTCTAAGAACTATAGATGTAATAACTATGCAGAAAAACACCAAACTTACATATTGACGTTTCATTTAATGGCTCCCTGCGGATTTGAAAAACATCCTTCGCATCTGGATCGTTGTCGCCCCTAATTTTCCAGTACCGCCGAGCAATTTTCTCTCATCTCCATCCGTCTTACCCGATACAACGTCTCCTCCAATATCTTCCGATTGAACGCAATCAGATCCGCCACCAACCCGATCAAACACGTCTGGAAACCCACAATCAGCAGCACAGCCGTCAAAATCAGGGATTGCACCATACCGGTGCCTCGTCCCTGGATGTAGTAATACAAAAACCGCCCACCAAGCGCCATACCCGCCGCAATCATCGACCCGCCCAAGAAGAAAAACACCCGCATGGGCCGATACATCGTATACGCGCGTAGAATTGTCACCGAGGAATTCACAAGATAGTGTGGAATGTTACGCATCAGCCGGGATTTGCGTGTCTGCGGATTGACGTGGATCGGCACGTAAACCACCGCCATCCGGCGCGCGCCGGCCTGGATCAGGGATTCAAGCGTATACGAGTAGTTGCTCAAGATCAGCGTTCGCAGCGCAGCTTCACGGGTCAAGGCACGGAAACCGCTAGTCGCATCCGGTATGGAGACGCCCGCCGCTGCCTGCACCACCCAACTGCCGGCCCGCTGCAACAGGCGCTTGAGGGGCGAGAACTCCGGCAAGTCAGCAACGCCTCGATCTCCGACAACAATATCGGCGCCCCCCTCGAGGATCGGTTGCACCAGGCGTGGAATGTCCTCGCCACGGTACTGATTGTCGGCATCGGTGTTGACGATGATGTCTGCGCCCACCGCCAATGAAGCTTCCAATCCTCGCACAAACGCATTCGCCAACCCGCGATTCCGTCCAAGCCGCACAATGTGCTCGACACCGTGTATCTGCGCTACCTCCGCCGTTTTGTCGACACTTCCATCGTCAATGATCAGAACTTCGATTGCATCAATACCATCAATCTCACGCGGCAGATCACGGAGCGTGCCTGGTAACGTGCCTTCTTCATTGTAACAAGGGATTTGGATGACCAGTTTCATAGTGTAACCCACATCTCATAGCGACCTCGGTCCAGAACTCATCCCGGATTATAACACGCTCAGGTGTATCGTCCACCTTGGTCAATCAGAGAGTTGCTGCACGCTTTTCTTAACAAAGCGCCTTCGCACATTCCTAACCACCGATGCCACAAACAGGGTTCGTAACGCCAGTAACACAACACGAGCCAATCATAATCCAAACCCGTGCGCCGCCGCTCCGAACAAGGCGATTTTGGGATGCAGGATGATGTACACGGGCATCTGCGCGAGCAAGTGTGAGAGGCGTCCCTTGTTGCGGAACGCCGCGCGGAAGGTGTTGCTGTCGAGCAGCGCGCGGAGATGCACCGGAATGCCGCCGCCCAGATAGACCCCACCGGTTGCCAACACGCGCAGCGCCATGTTGCCCGCCTCGGCGCCCAGAATGGAGACGAAAACTTCCAACGTCTTCCGGCACAACTCGCAGGGCTGCTCTTGCTCCAACGCCGCCCGCGCAATCACCGGGTTGGGATCGGGCGCGGACGCCAACTGCTCCGCCAACCAGGCCGGTTCTTCCGCATATCCACTGTCACGGAGAAAAGTGTAGATGTTCGGAATGCCCAACCCGGAGCAGACTCGCTCGCAGCTCACCCGACCCAACTGCGCTTGCAGGTAGCGCAGGAGATCGACTTCCAGCGCGTTCGTGGGCGCGAAGTCGCAGTGCCCGCCCTCGGAAGCGTGCGCGCGATAATGCGTCCCATCCCAGGTGAGATAACCCTCGCCCAGGCCGGTCCCCGGCGCGACGACGGCCAACGCTCCGCCCGGCTGCGCTTGCCCTTGATGAATGGTGTAAAGATCATCCGGTTTCAAAAACGGCACGCCGCTCGCAATCGCCACCAAATCGTTCAACAGTGTGAAGGACGAAAAACCCACGTCGACCGCCAACTGCGCCTCATCCAGCACCCAGGGCAGATTTGTGATCCGCGCCTGCCCATTGACCACCGGCCCAGCAACACCGAAACACGCGCGTTTGACCGGTATCTCGGTGCGGCTCAGAAATTCCTTCACCAGATCGGCCAACCCTTTGTAGGCTGCGCTGGGAAAAGTCTCCAGCAACAGCGGCGCGTGCAGTCCAGCCTCACGCGAATATACCGCCACGTTGGTCTTCGTGCCGCCCACATCCCCCGCGAGTAAATATTCTTCCTGTAACGCCATTGCTCCACCATCCTCCTGCACGAATTTACCCTATTTTACCACCCAGTGCGCTCAAGCGCGAATAAGAACGCCGTCAAGATCACCGCTGCCGGGATGACCACTGCCCACGCGTTGACCTTGAGCAGTTCCGGCAACGTCAGCGGGCCGAACTCCCCCTTGCTCAGCACCGGCTTCTGCAACTTCGGGGAAAACGTCGCAAACAACCACGATCCCAGAAGGATGCCCACCGTCCCACCGATGAGCGCGTCGAGCGATCCCTGTCCGATCGCGCCGGAGATCGTGCCGGGACAGTAGCCGAGGACGGCGAATCCTACCCCGAAAATCAAACCGCCGACCACCGTCGTGCCCACCGAACCGGATTTGGGGTGCAGCCGCGCCAGTCCCAAGCTGCGCAGCGCGTACACGCCGATCATTCCCGTGACGACGGCGGAGAGCATCACTTTGACCATCGTAAAATCGGTCAGCGGCAGTTGGCCGAGGATGACATCGTAGGTGGTCACGCCGCCTTTTTGCAGCAGAAAGCCAAACGCGATCCCCGCCACCAGCCCGAGAACCAGTTGCAGGCGCTTATTCGTGTGTAATTCCGTCAACATCGCACACCTCGCTCACGCGCCCAACACGCGGAAAATGACGAACGCGGCGACGATCCCGCCAGCAAAAAAGCAGGCCACCGCCAGCCAACTGCTCACTGCCAGTTGCAACGTGCCGCTGATGCCGTGCCCGCTGGTGCAGCCGTCCGCCCAGCGCGCGCCCGCCCCCATCAAAACGCCGCCGATCACCGCCACGAGCAAACGCGGGAAATACGCCGAGCCGAAGGTCGCAGCCCACAGCGACGGCACCCACGTCAATTGAAACTGCTCCGACAGCAGCGCCGAAGCGAACGAGCCAATCACAATCCCAATAACGAGCATCACGTCCCAGGTGATTTCTGGAACATACCGCTTGAAGTACGGTTTCGCCAATGTCTTTTCACCGCGGAACACCCGCTCGATCATCCCGCTGAACCGCGCGAACGCCATCGAACACCCAATCGGTTTGTCGGATAGGACAAACGTCAGCCAGCTCAACATCCCGATGCCGATCCCTACCACGTAGGGCGACCACTGTTTCATGCCCAGCCATTCCATGTTGAACACCTCCCTACAATACTCTCGTCTTTAGTGATCCTATTTTATCATATAAACATCATAAAAACAATCTATAATCCGTCCTCTTTTTTCAGAAACAGCGGTTTCCCTAAATCCTGAGACTGACTATAATTATCCCCGTATGCGAACCTGACCTTTTGAAAGATTTCTGGGAAAGGAATTCAGTATGACCGGAACGCCGCCAGTCCGTGTTTTGATCGTCGATGACAACGCTGAGTTGCGCGCCACCATGCGCTCGATCCTCAATATGCTCGATCACACCGTTGCCGGTGAAGCGGAGGATGGGGCAAAAGCTATCCTCCTAACGCAAAAACTGAAACCTGACATCATCGTTATGGACATTTCTATGCCCGGTATGGACGGCATCACCGCCGCGCGCAAAATCCAGGCTGTACAGCCGACGCCGGTCGTCCTGCTTACCGCTATGGACACCCCCGACCTGGTCGAACAGGCCCGCGATGCCGGCGTGGTCGCCTATCTGGTCAAGCCGCCGGAGGCCAGCGAGCTACAACGTGTCATCACCATCACCCTCGCGCGGTCCCGCGAATCCGACGAACTGCGCCGTCTGAATGAGGAACTGCAGCGCCTCAACACGGAATTGAACCGCGTCAACGCTGAACTGGAAAAGCGTAATCGCCAGCTCCAAAGAGCGTTGAAAACCATCAAAACCCTCAGCGGCCTCGTTCCCATCTGCGCGTGGTGCGGCAAGAAAATCCAGGATGACGACGGGCAATGGACTAGCATCGAGACTTACATCGAAAAACACTCCGACGCTGAATTCACCCACGGCATCTGCCCCGAATGTCTGGCGAAGTTTAAGCGGGAGTTGAGGGAGTAGGAAGTAAGGAAGTAGGAAGTAAGGAAGTAGGAAGTAAGGAAGTAGGAAGTAAGGAAGTAGGAAGTAAGAAGGAGACTCGTATGACCACGTATACCGCGCAGTTTATCGAAATCAACCAAACGCTGCAACACCATCTCAGCCGACGCGCGCGACAACTTGAGCGGATTCAGGCGCAGTTGGCGTTTGCCAACCGGCTGTGTTCTGCTTATCCCGATCAGGCGACAGTATGGCAGCCGCTCATCATCGAGGCCGGGCGCGTCGTCCAAGCCGGCGTGGACGGCAACCGCGACTTGGACGCCGTCATCGCGCAAGCTGAAGCCGTCCTACAGCCCATCGGCGACGTCGCCAAGAGCTATGCGCTGCTCTGCATCAGCCACGCCCACATCGATATGAACTGGATGTGGGGCTGGCCGGAGACCGTCGCCGTGGTCAACGACACGTTCGAGACGATGCTGACGCTGCTGGACGAGTTCCCCGGATTCATCTTCACCCAGGATCAGGCATCGACTTATGCTATCGCCGAGCAGTACAACCCGGCGCTGTTCGCGCATATCCAGCAGCGCGTGCGCGAGGGGCGGTGGGAAGTCACCGCCAGCCAGTGGGTAGAGGGTGACAAGAATATGGCAAGCGGCGAAAGCCTCAGCCGCCACCTGCTCTACACGCGGCGTTACGTGCAGGAGAAGTTCGGCCTTGCGCCGGAAGACGTACAGGTGGACTTCGAGCCGGACACGTTCGGCCACCCCGCCACACTGCCCACGATCCTGGCGCGCGGCGGCGTGAAATATTACTACCACTGTCGCGGCAGTCACGGCCCGCACCTTTACTGGTGGATCGGCCCGGATGGTTCGCGGCTGCTGGCCTTCAATGACGTCCAGTGGTACATGCCCCTGGCTCCCAACCTCGTCGTCACGCCCGTCGTGGCCGATCCGATCGTGGAGTTCGCGCAGACGACCGGCCTCAAGCAGATGCCGATGCTCTACGGCGTCGGCGATCACGGCGGAGGCCCCACCCGCGCCGACCTGCGGCGGCTGATCGAAATGGACGCCTGGCCCGTCTTTCCCAAATTCACCTTCTCCACGCTGCACAACTTCTTCAGGACGGCGGAAGCGGCGCTGGCAGCGGGAACGGCGCACATCCCCGAAATCAGCGGCGAGCGCAACCGCGTCTTTACCGGCTGCTACACCTCGCCTCCTCTTCGACCAGTTCCACGACATCCTGCCCGGCTCCGGCGTGCGTGACACGCGCCACTACACGATGGGCCGCGCGCAGGAGACGCAAGCCGCCGCCGCCCTGGCGACGACCAATGCCCTACGCGCCCTCGCCGCCCGCGTGGACACCAACGCCTTGCGCCGCGACTTCGCTGTGGATGCGACGCGCGCCTACAAAGACGAGCTGGAGGCCGGGCGAGCGGGGGCCGGTGTGGGCAACGCCAGCGGAACCGGCGGCGCATCCGCGTTCGGGGCGGCGCACCTCAGCGACCGCGCGTTCCTTATCTTCAATCCCCTGCCGTATCCGCGCGTCGAGGTCGTCGAGGTCAAGCTGTGGGACACCCAGCTCGATCCGCAACACCTCATCGTCACAGGACACGGCTTCAAGCCGCAACGCGTTCAAGTGCTCGACAAGGGCGGCTATTGGGCGCACGACTACCTCACCGTCGCCTTCCCCGTGGAATTGCCTGCGCTCGGCTATCGCGCCGTGTGCGTCTCCGACCGGGCGGCGGAATTCGACCTGCTGCCAACCGCATTGGGCGATCCGTGGGCCGGACAAGGCGGCTCGTGGCGGATGATAGAGCCGCCGGATTACACGCTGGAAAACGAACACCTCAAGGTCGCGCTCGACCCCGCGTCGGGCGGGCTGGTCAGCCTGCTGGACAAACGCACGGGCCGCGAGTGGATCCCCGAATGCGAAGCGGCGGGCGTCTTCCAGTACTGCCGCGAAGCCAACAACGGGATGACAGCCTGGGTCATCGGCGACTTCCTCGAACAGACGGACCTGCTCGACGGCGGCGCGCTCAAGCGCGCGCAGAGCGGCCCTTACGTCAACACCTTCCGCTGGACGCGCAAAATCGGCAATAGAGGCGACTCCCGCGACACCACTCTCGAACTGGACATCACCGTGCGGCAGGGCGTCCCCCGCGTCGAGTTCCGCCTGCGGGTGGACTGGCGCGAAATCGGCGATAAAACGCGCGGCATCCCGCACCTGCGCGTCCGCTTCCCGCTGGCGGTTGACCATGCGCAGCCGCGCTACGAAATCCCCTTCGGCAGCCTCGTCCGTGACCTCACCCACGGCGAAGAAGTCGCCGCCCAACGCTGGGCCGACGTCGCCGAGGCCGACGGGCAGGGCGTGACGCTGGTCAACACCTCCAAGTACGGTCACAGCTTCGACGGGGACACGCTCGCGCTCACCCTGCTGCGCGCCAGCATCGACCCCGACCCGCTGCCCGACCTGGGCGAACACGTCATCGAATACGCGCTCGTCCCGCACGATGCCGGCTGGACGGTGGGCGCGAGTATGCAGGCCGGCGAGGCGCTGAACCTCCCGCCGGTCGTCGTTAGCTGCCGCTTTCAGGATGGCGACCTGCCAACGGCGTTGAGCCTCGTCGCCGTGGAACCGGCGAACGTGCGGTTAGCGGCATTGAAGCAAAGCGAGGATGGCGCGGGCCTGATCCTGCGCCTCGTCGAAGTGGACGGTAGCGCGACCACGGCGCGGGTCGCGTTCGCGCCTGAATTGTTGCCGGAAGGCGCAGTCGCCGTCGAGGTGGATACGATGGAGCGGCCGCCAGCTGTCGATACTGCGAGGGTTGAGGGAAATACCGTCGACGTGGATCTTCCAGCATTCGGCGTCACCACGGTGCAGATCGGGTAGGGAGCATAGGCTCTAAACGCACGTACACAAGTCGGGTCGTTCCCAACGGCGGCAAGAAAGGCGTTCCGTTATCCGATGTTTGGGATATTCCCTATCTCAACCCCAAAGCCAAAGAACGCGCCGGTTATCCAACTCAAAAGCCGCTTTTACTGCTAGAGCAGATCATCAAAATAGCCGGCAATGAGGCTGAACTCATATCAAACGCATCAACCTGCGCCGACAGAATTCCGCCAGATTGTGTTACAATAGACCCCGCGTGGATGTCCGGCATCCGCGCGGAATCATTTTATCGAAGAGGTCTCATTCCTATGCAACAACAGCACGCGCAGCGAAATGTGCTCGCGCTCGTGGGCGATTTCGTCTTCTTCTCGATAGGCTTTGCCTTTTACGATCCGGTGGTCATCGTGCCCGCGTTCGTCAAGGAGTTCACCGATTCTTCGCTGCTCATCGGCGCGCTCTCCGCCTTGCGGATTCTGATGATCACCGTACCGCAGATTTGGGCCGCCAGTTTTCTGGTCGCGCAGCCGCGCAAGAAGCCGTTGCTGGTGTGGGCTACGTTTGGCGGGCGGTTCCCCATTCTCTTCCTGGCGCTCGCCACGCTGCTGTGGACGCGCAACCACGTTTGGTTGACGATGACGGTGCTCACGCTATCGGTCGCTATCTTCTACACCTCTGAGGGTCTGAACAGCGTCACCTGGCCCGCGCTCGTGGGCAAGGTGATCCCTGACAAGATCCGCGGGCGCTTCTTCGGCGCGGGGCAACTCTTTTCCAGCCTGGGCGCGGCAGTCGCGGGGATCGTCGTCAGCCGCATCCTCGCCAAGGATGGCGCGGCGCTGCCGGAACGCTGGGCGCTGCTCTTCGGCATCGGGTTTGTGGGACTGATGCTCTCGCTCGTCACCATGTTCTTCATCCACGAGGAGGCCGAGGACAAATCGCCCGGCAAAACCGACGTCCGTCACGGCCTGCGGATGATGCTGCACTATCTGCGCACAGATGCGTCGTTGCGCCGGGCCGTCATCACCCAAATTGTGCTGTGGACGGCAGGCGCGGCATCCCCGTTCTTTATCGTGCGCGCCCGCGAGTCCTTCGTGGGCAACGACGCGATCATCGGCGCGCTGCTGACTACGCAGAGCATCGGCGGGGCGGCGGCGGCGCTGATCTGCGGGCAGCTTATCGACCGGGCGGGCAGTTGGGCCGCTATCCGTTTGGCAGCGGTCACGCAGACGGTTTCGCTGCTGGCGGTCATCCTGGCGGGCGTGCTCAACGCGCCAACGGTCTTCTACTTCACCGCCTTCTTCCTGATGGGCTTCGTCACCGCCAGTCTGTGGTGGAGCCTCAGCGCCTATCTGCTGGACATCGCCGACAACGAGCAGCGCCCGATTTATCTGGCGGCGAGCGGCATCCTCAGCGGCGTCACCATCCTCAACCCGCTCATCGTCGGCGCGCTGTTCGAGGCGCTGCCGGCGGGGACGGTGTTCATTATCATGGCGGCGCTCAGCGGGGGCGGCATTGCGCTGGCCTGGCGGTTGCGGAAGGGGCGGAAAGAATCAGCGAATGAGAGAATCAGCGAATGAGAGAATCAGCGAATGAGAGAATCAGCGAATGAGAGAATCAGCGAATAGCAAATGGCGAATAAGCATTTGACTACCTGACTACCCGACTTCCGACTAAGAAGTGTAACGGAACCTGTGGTACAGCCCCGATAATGAAAATGGGCGCCGGACTATCGGACTAACGACTATCGGACTATTTTCAGAGGAGCAAGCGTTGTCATCACCGGCATTAACGAAAACAGGAACACATATCCAGTCGCGGCGCGGATTGTTCGCGCTGTATATGGCGGCGGTCGTCTTCTATTGGGCCTCGATGTACCTGTACGTGCCCACACTGTCGAACTATGTGAAGACGAAAACCGACAATCTGGCGATGGTCGGCATCGTGATCGCGCAGTATGGCCTCTGGCAGGCGGTCGCCCGCTTCCCCCTGGGGATCGCAGCAGATTGGATTGGGCGGCGCAAGCCGTTCATCATCGCCGGGTTTGCGCTTGCGGGGCTGGGCGCGTTGTGGATGGGACTGACTAACTCGGTCAATGGGCTGCTCGTGGGACGCGCGCTCACCGGCTTTGCAGCGAGTGTGTGGGTGCTGCTGGTCGTCGCCGTCAACAGCCAGTTCCCGCCGGAGGATGCGGTGCGCATCTCGGCGTTTGTGTCCGGCGTCAACTCCGTCGCGCGGATGCTGGCTACGAGCATCACCGGCAGGCTCAACGAGTGGGGCGGGCCATCGCTCGCCTTCTTCGCGGCGGCGGGGACGGCGGCAGTGGCTGTGCTGACGATGGTGGGGATCCGCGAACCGGCGCGCCCGCCGCAAGCGCCGTCGCTCGGCAGTCTGGGAAAGCTGATCACCCGGCGGGATGTGCTCGCGCCGTCGTTGCTTTGCGCGGTGTCGCAGTTTGCAATGTGGGCGGGACCGTTCACCTTCGCACCAATCCTGGCGAAGAACCTGGGCGCATCGGATGACACACTGAGTCTGTTGACCAGTCTGAACATCGGCATGGTGATGCTCGGCAGCTTCGCCACCTCAGCGATCGCCAAACAGGTGAGATCGCGTTGGTTGGTGGTGTTCAACTTCATCGCCATCGCGCTCTCGATGGGGATGTTGACCATCGCCAGGTCGCTGCCGCTGGTTTTCGTCTCGCAAATCTCCTTTGGGCTGGCGTCGGGGATCGGCTACTCGGTGCTGATGGGGTTGAGCATCCGCGACGTGGACGAGACGCAGCGCGCCACGGCGATGGGGCTGTTTCAGGCCGTGTACGCCGCCGGCATGTTTGCCGGACCGTGGCTTAGCGGCATTCTGGCGAATAGCATCGGCATCCAACCGATGTTTAGCGTGGTGGGCGGCGTCTGTCTGGTTGTGGGATTGGTGGGCGTACAACAACTCGCCAATGACTGAAAGCATCCTTGCGAAGGTTACGGAGGGTGCTTTTCATGCCAGAATCTACTTAGAACCTTCGCAAGGGTTCCTGGAGGTTATAAAATTCGTGTACCGGTGTATACTTATATGTAGGCGGAAATCCCCATAGAAAAGTAGGCGCGCAACACGGAAGGGAGGTGCTGACGTGGATAGGAGCTTGTTTTCCCGACAAAACTGGAAGCGCGACGGCTTGATGGTTCTGGGATGGTTGCTCGTGGTCGGATTGGCGGTTGCTCTGGTCTGGTACAGCTTTGGGAATGAACCGGCAGCCTCCCCATCCGCGGATAAACCCGGCGATGGGGTGACACCGCAGCCACAACTGACAGCTTCTCCAACGTACGTCCTTCTGCCCACTGCGACCCTTACGCCGATCCCGCAGACACTGCCCTCCCCCACGCCCGCGCCGACGGTCATCCCTCCAACACCAACGCCCACGCCGTACATCGTCGCCGGTGCAGATGGCGTCAATGTGCGCACAGGGCCGGGCACGAATCACGAGCAAGTCGGCTACATCGATCCTGATGGACAGGCGGATTTCGTGGGCACCGAGGGCGATTGGGTGCAAATTCGCTACGACGGTGAAATCGCCTATGTCTACGGGCCGCTGGTTACCATCGTCCAGGCACAAGAGGCCGAAGCGACCGCGTCGTCCGAAACGCCAGCGCCAACCGGTGAGATCGTCGCGTGGTCCGAAGAACTGGCGCAACTGATCAACCAGCAACGAGTCGCGCAAGGACTCCCGGCCTACACGTACAGCGAGCCGCTGAAACAGGCGGCGCTGCTCCATGCCGTCGATTGCGCCGAACGCGGCGAACTGACGCATATCGGCTCCGACGGGTCGACGCTGTCGGTGCGTGTGAGCCGCGCCGGATATGATTCGGTGAACGTATCGGAGATCGCCGTCACCGGGGCAACACCGCAATCCGCCATGGAGCGGTGGATGGGCGAGACGCCGCCGAATGACCCGCATCGCAGCCAGGTATTGAGTGCCTCGATGAAGGAGATGGGCGTCGCCGTTGTCGCCGCGGGTGACACGTGTTACTTCGTCGCAGTTTTTGGACGGCCATGATTTGTAGATGTAGACAAACCTTATATTTTGATCAACAGGAGTGATTCATGACAAACAACACGCTCACACACAGCACGCCGGAAGCGCAGGGGATCGCATCACCGGCCATTCTCGCGTTCGTCGAGGCGGCAGATAAGGATATCGACAGCCTGCACAGCTTTATGCTGTTGCGCCACGGGGCCGTCGTCGCGCAGGGGTGGTGGTCACCCTACGCGCCGGAAATCCCGCACGTGCTTTTCTCGTTGAGCAAGAGCTTCACGTCCACTGCCGTGGGATTGGCGGTGGCAGACGGCCTTCTGTCGGTGGACGATGCGGTGCTGTCGTTCTTCCCGGAAGACGCACCGAAAAAGGTGAGCCGCAATCTGGCGGCAATGCGCGTCCGGCACTTGCTGTCGATGTCCACCGGACACGCGCAGGACACAACAGAGTTCCTCTTCCGGCGGCGCGATGGCAACTGGGTCAAGGCGTTCCTGGCGCGGCCCGTGAAGTACAAGCCGGGCGCGCACTTCCTCTACAACACCGGCGCATCCTACATCCTCTCGGCCATCGTGCAAAAGCTGACCGGCAGGACGATCCTGGATTACCTCGGCGAGCGCATCTTCGCCCCGTTAGGCATCGAGGGAGCGACGTGGGAAACGTGTCCACGGGGGATCAACACCGGCGGTTTCGGGCTGAACGTCAAGACAGCAGATATCGCCAAGTTCGGGCAGTTGTATTTGCAAAAAGGCCGCTGGGACGGAAAGCAGCTCCTCCCCGAAGCGTGGGTCGAAGAGGCCACCCGGTTCCAGATCGACAACGCGCCCAACCCCAGCCCCGACTGGGTGCAGGGCTACGGCTATCAATTCTGGCGCTGCCAGCCGCAAAACGTCTATCGCGGCGACGGGGCGTTCGGGCAGTACTGCATCGTGATGCCTGACCAGGATGCCGTGGTCGCCATCACCAGCGGGGTAAGCGACATGCAGGCCGTGATGACGCTCGTCTGGACGCAGTTGTTGCCGGCGATGCAGCCCACTCCACTGCCGGCCGATGATACAGCACACACGGCCCTGGAGCAAAAACTTGCGTCACTGCAAATGAAAGTGCAACCAGGACAACCCACGTCACCGGTCGCAGCAAAAGTATCCGGCAAACGCTTCGTCTTCGAGAAGAACGACCAACGGATCAAGAGCGTCACACTTGATTTCGCCGGGGATGCCGGCGTCATCACCATCCGCGACGCGAGCGGGACGCACAAGATCGCGTGCGGGCGCGGCGCGTGGGTCACGGGGATGACGGCGTTCGACGCCCAATTCCCGCGACGGGTCGCTGCCAGCGCGGCGTGGACGGACGAGAACACGTACACGATAGAACTCTGCTTCTACGAGACGCCATTCTGCCCTATCATCACCTGCACGTTCGACGGGGATCAACTGACGTACCAGTTCACATCGAATGTGAGTTTCGGGCCGGTAGAACGCCCACCTCTGGTAGGTAGAAAGAGCTAGGTGTCGAAGTATCAGTTCGTCACATATCCTTCTTCTTTCGGGCCGTTCAGCCTGGTCTGGCAAGAGACCGAGGCCAGGCCGCGCGTCCAGCGCGTCTTACGGGCGGAACACCAAATTCCGCGCGGCTGGGTGAGCGCCTACGGCCGGATCGCCGCGCATCTGGGCGTATCGGGCGGCGCGCGCGCCGTCGGAAACGCGCTCGCGCAGAACCCGTTCCCTATCCTCATCCCGCGCCATCGCGCCATCCGCGCCGACGGCTCGTTGGGCGGTTACCAGGGCGGCGCGGCCATGAAGCGGACGCTGCGTGAGCGCGAGGGGCTGACGTTTTCACCCGCCGGGAAAGTGATACTGCGACCCAGCCGTGGGGACTGCGTTCGGTCTGGTTCCGCGATCCCGACGGCAATATCGTGAACTTCTGCGCGCCGGTCGAATCAGCAGATTGAGCAGATAGGCAATAAGAGGTTGCGGGCAGATTTTCAACCGCGAATCTCGCAAATCTACGCGAATCGTAACTATTCAGGTGGGACGCACTTTTACGCCTGTA
>JAKJAB010000220.1 GCA_022707725.1 Chloroflexota bacterium
TCGACGAAGAATGCTTCCTCCTGTTTCGTGCCTTCGAGCGCGCCGTCGCGCCACACCGACACCAGGAAGTTGGTGATGCTGCGCTTGACGGTCTGCCATAGTGATTCGGCGTTCGGCTCGAAGACCGCCCATTGCATCCCGCGTTCGAGCGACTTTTCGATGAACAGCAGCAGCCGCCGCACATTCACGTACTTCCACTCCGGGTCGCTGCTGAGCGTGCGCGCGCCCCAGACCCGCAGGCCGCGGTTGAGGTCGCGAAAGTCGCGCAGGCAGTTGATGTGCTTGGGGTTCAGGATGTCCTGTTCACCCTTGGTGAGGCGCGCTTGCAGGTCGCGGATGCCCAGGACGACCTCGTTGGCCGGAGCCTTGTGGACGCCACGCTGTGTGTCGCTGCGCGCATAGATGCCGACGACGTGCCCGCTGGGCGGGATGTAGCGCACGTCGCCGCTGCGCCCAAAGGGATCGCCGATGACCATCCACGGGTAGTAGAGTGCGCCGTAGGTGGTGTCGTAGTTCTGGCGCTGGGTCTGCACGCCCTTGAGCTTGGCGCCGGCGACTGCGTCTAGCACGGCAAAGCGGTAGCGCATCAGCATACAATGGTTGATGAGCGCGTTTTGCACGTCCTGCGCGGTCCGCCCCGGCACGGCGACGATGCTGATGTCGTCGATGTTCTCCAGCGTGTAGATGCCCGTGCGGTCCTCCGGATCGGCAGCGGGCGCGCCGATGTAGGTGTTGTCGTCGATGTTCGCCAGATCGTCGTCGCCGCCGCTCAGCGTGCGGGACACGCCGTCGTAGGGTGTGGAGAGGCGCAGCCCGGCAGCGCCGGTAATATCGACGCCGGTATCGTCGCGGGTCAGATCGGAGATGCGAATCAGCTCTGATAGGCCCGCTTCCTCCGGCTTATCAGCCGCGCGGTCGAAAGCGCCGACGAGTTTGGAGGCGTAGTTGGTGTGGCTGGGATCGACGCCCAGACCGGAGAACGCCTCGCTTTCGACGACTTTGTCGTCTTCATTGAGATGCTCCACGATCAGGTCGAATTCTACTGACACGGCGGCGTCGTTTTCCAATAGGTTCGCGCCGACGCCGTCTTCCAACTCGACCTCGTTGGTCGCTATATTCACGCCGCTCACACGCTGGCGCAGGATGCCGCTCGCGCCGCGTTTGACATCAAGCACGCTGCCCTCGCTCAGCCCGAAGATCGCGCCGAGTTCGACGATGGCATCACCAGCGGTGGCGTTCGCGGCGACGGTGGTTTCCAGGGTGCTGGTCTGCGCGATGCGCACGCGCAGTCTGTTGCCCCACTGGCCTGGATGCCGGGCGTGGACGCGCAGCAGTGGCACCTGTTTGACGACCGTGGTTCCGGCGTTGTGGATGAACTCGGTGGGGGTGGTGGTGATCGACAGCGCCGAGACGACGTTGCGGATCACCTGGTATTCCAGCGTCGCTCCGGCGCCAATGGCGACCACCTGATCGGCGGCCAGTCCTGCCGTCGCTGCCAGTTGGACAACGAAGTCGCCCGCGGAGGCCGCGCCATCCAGTGCAGTGGTGGCGACGCCTGCGTCGGCCATCGTGACCGGATGCACTTCGGTGGTGGCTTGCGGGTGGTCGAAGAGCAGACCCGGCTCGACGATGTCGGCAGTGGCGTTCGTGGCGATGGTGACGAACTCGGTGAGGGTGGCGTCCGCGGTATCCTGCACGCGCAATACATCGCCGGCGCTCAATCCTGCCACGTCCCCGGCATCGAGTTGCAGGCCGCTGCCGGCGCCCATATCACCCGTGATGGCGAGAGCCGCACCCGGCGTCACTGTCTGCACGACGACTGCCCCAGTATCCGCCTGGTCGTGGTGGAGACTGCCCTGCAGTCGCACACCGGTATCCAGCGGATCACTGGTCGCGGTGACGTATTCCGAGCGCGTACTATCTTGCAGCAAGAGGACATCCGCATTGGCGATGTTGGTGCCACTGTCCAACAGCAGCGTATCACCGCCGGCCGCCACACGCTGAGCGAGCGTGGTGTTGGCAGGAGCGGTGCGCGGCACGCCGTAGAGGTCAACCTCTGCAAAGGCTGCATTGTTGCCGACGACGCGCGTGATGTAGGCCCGGGTCCCCCCGTTGGCGAAGAAGCCTTCGACAGCGTAAGGCAGGACATCGCGGTTTCCGGTGAAGATGCGGTGATCCAGGTAGCCGCCGAACTTCCGTGTGAAGTCGGCATAACTCGTCACCAGTGTCGGTTCGTTCACCGGACCGCGCCCGGTCACGCCGACGAACCCCGCCGTGCTGGTGCTCACGCCTTCGATGGGTTTGTTCCCTGAAGGCACTTCTTCCATGTAAACGCCTGGAGAAAGATATTCTGGCATGTGTGCTCTCCTTTCTGAATGAATACATCCTCTGAAAATAGTCTGATAGTCGTTAGTCAGATCGTCCTGCAATCGTTTTTATTAACGAATTGTCAATCTTCAAGCCGGTTCCAGAGCAATGGCGACCTGATTGATCGGCTGGCGATAGTCGAGGCGCACTGTGGTCACGCGCTGCTCAAAGTCTGGCGGCGCGCTGACTTGCACTGTGACCTCTTCTGCGACCGGCAAGGTCTGCAACGTGAAGAAGCCATTGACGTCGGTGGTGACCGGACCGCGCGCTTCTGGCGCGGTGACGCGGACTTCGGCGTTGGCGATGGGCTGCTCCGGGTCATCCGCGCTGACGACGCGCCCGCCCAGATGCACCGGTTCCGGCAGAAGCGCAAAGGTCTGTTCCAGCAGTGGGGCGTCCAGCACGAACGCGGTTGCCGTGAGCGCCCCGGCATCGAGCGTTTGCTCAACGAGTGTCAAGTCCGCATCGGTGAGTGTAACATCGATTTCCTGCGCCTGATAGCGCGGCGCGCTGACTGACAGGCGCAGCGCCAGGGTCTCTCCGGGCGAAAGCCGCGGAAAGGCCGTCGTTGGCGCTTCAGGAAAGACGAACAGACCACTGGGTTCGAGCCGCGGCGTGAGCGGATAGAGCCGTGGCGGTTGTCCCACCCCCGTCTGATAGCGCAATTCGACGGTGAAGGGGTACAGGGTTGGCCCGCCGCTCAACCCATCGGCGACCTGCCCGGCGATCAAAGCCTGGTGGGTGACGACGGTATCGATGCTCCGGAGGACTTGTTGGGCCATACTCATTCCTTAACGCCGACCACTGTGTGCGCCGACACGACACGCTTCGCTTCGGCGGTGGCCTGCGCGGAGTCGATAGTGACGATGCGGACACTGTAGGCTGTCGAGAGCCGGTAGTTGGTGCGCAGCGCGTTCCAAATCTGCGAGAGTTCTTCCATCGACAGGGCCTCGAAAGCAATTCGCATCTCCGGGCTGTTGCCGCCATGGCTGTTGTCCAGGGGGGTGCCGTTCAGGCTTTCGAGCACGGGTTGATCGTGGAAGTGTTGGATGATGCGACCGAGCATCAGTTGGTTCTGATCCTCGTCGCGTTCTAGCGGTGTGATGAGATAGCAGAGTTTGACCGGCATCGGGGGATAGCGCAAGCCGGTTTGTTGGTCGGGCAGCCACGGCTGGTTGCGCAGGTGGCCATCTTGATCGATGCGATAGAGGTAGAGCGAAAGGTGCGGGTTGCCCTGCATTTGGTCGCGTGGGGGAGAGAGCGTGATGTCCGATTCGGGGTTGGACAGGCCGAAATCGGCGTCCGGCGCAGAATCCAGCGCAGCGTAGATGCGCCGGCGCAATTCGAGGGTCGTATCTTGCAGGATCGTGTAATTGCTCATAACGTCGCCAGACTTATTTCCGCTCGAGTGCCTGTGGTCGCCTGAACCATTGGCGGATGCGCCAGGAGAGGCCCGGTTCGCCTCCCATATCTCTGAGATAGGGTGTGATAAAAGCTGCGATATCATCCAGGTCTTTGAGATAGCGCCGCTTACCGCTGAAGACGTGTGTGATGTAGCCTCGCCATGTCACCTTTTTGGCTTCTTCGGCAGTCTCTTCGAGCCATATTTTCACGATAAAGGAATGGGTTGTGGCGGTTGACTGGTTCATCGGCATCACCATACGCCCCCATGCTCCACCGGCGCACAGCACGGCGGAAGCTGATTTTGCGCTATGATGATACTCTACTCGGAAGGCGTCCCGGTGACGTTCCCTGAGCGTCCCCTGTGCGTCTTAAGCTAGCAGGTTGGGATCACGGCTGGTTACAATTCTGTTTCAACAGTTTCCGTTGATGAGGCAGTCCACGATCTGGATGTCTTTGTACACTTGGGTTTGCATCTCGACCAATGCGGCCTGGAATTGTCTGAGGCGGTTGAGCATGTCCGGCAGTATGGCTGTAGCAATGTGGGGCGGCGTGCCGTCCGTATCCGGGGATGGGACGAGGGCATTGACTTGATCCTGGCGAATCTGTTGGTAGAGCGCGCGTGTGCGCCCGGTGGGCTTGACGCCAAGCTCACTGTCGAGAATCGCGGTGAAGTGTTCGTATTGCCGCAACGCCGCCGTGCGGTTGTCGTCCAGGTAGTAGAGGCGCATGAGTTGGCGGTGGGTGCGTTCGTGCGCCCGGTCGTAGTAAAGGACGCGCGTCCCGTAGTCGATGCCGGCCTTGTACTCCTGGTGCGCTTCACAGTAGTCCATCAACTTACTGAGCATCACCAGGTACATGTGCTGGAAGCGCTCGCGCTCGTAGATGGCCCAATCGTGATAAACGCCTTCCAGGAGATCGCCCTGGTAAAGGTCCACCACGTCTTTGAGGGTTTCGGCAGATTGGCGAGTGATTTCGTGTCCCGGCACGTCGCGCACGCTGGTGAACGCCTGCTCGAAGGCGGCGGTGTCGAGCCACAGATTGGCCTCCGGGTTGATCTGGATCCATTCCGGTTCGATGATGAAGAGCGTCTCGCTGAGATGCTCGATGTGCGCATCCAGTGCCTCGCGCAGACTCCACAGTGTCTTCCGCAAACAGCGTTGCGGTTGCGCGGTCGCGTTTTCGTCCCACAGCAGATTGGCTAACGTCTCCCGGAAATGTGGACGTTCCTGGTAGAGAAGCAAGTAGCTGAACAGCTCTTGCAGTTTTGCGGTGTTGAGGGTGGTGAGGATGTGCTCGCCTGACTGTATGCGGAATTTACCCAGCAAAAAAACACACAGCATATCCATGAAGTACCTCCCGTCACATAGTGCTTGAAACACAAATGGCCAACCTTTTATCCAGTATTGATATCCGAATAAACGTTGGCCACTCTTATCGTTACGCCATTATTTAGAGTTTTATCTTCTAAATTATTTTGATAAAACTCTATATAGAGATCGCAAGGGATGTGAGAAGGAATGAGATCGTCAGCGCGTGTGAAGATAGATGAGTCAGGAGAAACAACTTGAATTATAACACTGGACTCGTTCTTGGCAAGAACCCGCACGGATCAGCCGCGAACTTCGTTTACAAACGAAAGGGCGGGCAGATCTGCCAGACCTGCCCGCCCTCCGGCTATCCTTCGTTTATTCCCAGCGGAACGTTTTCGCCGAAACGACGATCCCCAGGATGAGCATCCCAACCAGCACGCCGACATCCAGCAGGTGTTGGCCCCACGGTTCGCCGTACCACAGGCCGCGCAGCAGGTTGACCACGTAGGTCAGCGGGATGAACTCCGAGACCTTCTGCACGGCTGCCGGTAAAATCTCGACCGAGAAGAACGCGCCGGAGAGGAGCAGCATCGGGTACCCCATCGCCATATCCAGGTTGTGGATCAGGGCCGCCGGTGTGTCCAACGCCACGATCCGCCCGTGGTCGAGGACGGCGACCCGGTCGCACAGACGCTCGGCCTCTTCCATGAAGTGGGTAGTCAGGAAGACCGTCTTGCCCTGCGCGCGCACGTCGCGCACCAGGTCCCAGATGGCGTGGCGGGCCTGCGGGTCGAGGCCGGTGGTCAGCTCGTCCAGGAAGACCAACTGCGGATCGGGCAGGAGCGCCTGCGCGATGAACAAGCGCTGCTTCTGCCCGCCGGACAGTTTGGCGAAGGGAGCGTTGCGCTTCTCCTCCAGCCCCAACTGCGCCAGCAGCTTTTCCCAGTCGGCGGCTTTGGGGTAGAAGGAGGCGTACAGATCGAGCGCTTCCCAGATCTTCATCCGATCCGGCAGGTTGGACTGCTGCAACTGTATCCCGGTGCGCTCCCGCAGGATGTGGCTCTCGCGTTGCGGGTCCACATCGAGGACGCGGATCGTGCCTCCATCCGGCTTGCGCAGGCCCTCCAGACATTCG
>JAKJAB010000221.1 GCA_022707725.1 Chloroflexota bacterium
TTTGCAATTGCTGCACGACGCTGATGGCAAATTCGATGCCGTCATCCTTGACCATGTGCTGCCGGGCATGGACGGGATTGAGGCCACACGCCAGATACACATAGCGTATCCCAGCGTGTTCATCGTGATGCTGACCGGCAAAGGGCTAGACGCTGGGTTGGAAGCCTTGCGCGCAGGCGCTTATCGCTATATTCCGAAGTCGAGACATAACGAGGAGATCGCTTTTCTGCTCAAGCATATCGGCGAAATTCGTCGAATGGAGCAGCACCTGCTCGATGAGCAGAGGCTCACCAAAGCCGCACGTGCGATTGCGGAACACGCTATCTCATCCTCGCGCTCTGACCTGCTCAATGATATCGCCGAAGGCGCGAGTCAGTTGTTGGTCACCCCCATCTGCATCATTTGGGAACTCGATCTTACCGATGAGAAATTCAAGGTTGCGGCGCATTATGGCCCCGTTGATGCGGACTATCGCCAAAGCGTGTCCATCGACGGCCGGGAAAAGGTCACTCAGGATTTTCTCGAGACGCGCGAACCGCTAGTCCTCGCTGACATTCAATCCCCCAACCGCTACCAGCACAAGGAAGAGGCCGCAGCACGCGGCTGGAAATCCTTGATGAGCGTGCCTCTTGCGGCGCAAGAGCGTGTTTTTGCGATCCTGGATATCATCAGTTGCGAGCCTCGCGTATTCGCGCCGTGGGAGAAGCAGTCGTTCGCATCCTTCGCGGCGCAGGCGGCTCTGGCCATCCGGCAGGTCGAGCTATTGCACCATTTCCGGGAGATCGGCCAACTGGCTCTCTCTCGTGATTTCAAGACGTTAGCGGATTACGTGGCGCAAGCTGTCGGCGAACTGACCGGGACTGCTGCCAGCTTATGGATGATTGAAAAGGCAGATGATGGCGGAGCGGTACTGCACATCAAAGCCGGTCATGGCCTGCGCCAGGAGTACATGGATACGGCGAGCCTGTCGTTGGATCCAACGCTCTCGGTTGTCGCGGCCGGGATAGCCCAGAAGAAGCCCATATCGAAGCGCGATATTTTTGACGACAGTATCCTGCCACCGTTTCATTACAAGGAAGAAGCCATACTTAGAGGCTGGAAATCGTTTCTGTCGGTACCAGTACTTGGGCCAGCGGGACGCCCCCTGGGCGCGTTGAGTATCTATGGATCAAAAGCCCATGAGTTCAGCAGAAGCGAGGAAGAACTTCTAACCTCTTTCGCCACCCAGACGGCCATCGCTTTTGAGCAGTTACTTAACAGAGAAAGACTGGAGAGCCTGACCAAGCTGGGGGAAGCCATCTCCGATAAAACCATCGTCGGAATGAAATCGGTGCTGGAGGAAGCTGCCGCGGTAGTGTGTCCCCTCATGGGAGCGGATCATATAGCCATCTATCCTTACGACCCCGACCGAGAACTTTTCTATGACCTGGACAAGGTGGTGTTCTACCCGCTGGGGCCGTCTCGGATGCCCAAAGATAAGCCGCGCAAGCGGGGGTTGGCAACAAAAGTAAGGGAACTGGGTGAACTTGTCGTCACAGATACTGAAGCAGGGGAGTCAGGCGTCCAGGGATTTGCTGACCTGCAGGCAGATGGCATTGATACACAGAATATTCTCGAGCTAATCTCACGAGCGCACTTCCTCAAACAGCATGGGATCAGGGCATTCATGGGCCTTTCGCTTAGGGCAAGCTGGACGGAGACATCTCCAAGCCGCCCAAGTGAGGAGGTCGGCGTGCTCTACATCAATTATCGCGCGCCTCACGAGTTCACCGAGGAGGAATTGAATCTTGTTCGTATCTTCGGCCACCAGCTTGCCAATGCGATCCATACGGCGCGACTGATCGAGAAGGAGCGGCGTCTGAACCAACAAGCCAATTCGCTTCGTGACGTCGCCGAGGCGATCGCCTCGCCAGATATGAAGCCAACCCAAGTCGCTGAGAAGATCTTGGATGAATTACAGGGAGTGATCGCCTACAAGACCGCTACGCTTCAGTTGATCCGGAAGGATGGCGATACACGAAAATTGATCGCTGCGCGCGACTTCAACGAAAAGAAAGCCAACTTAGATGACCCACAGCTTCTCCGACCCCTATCAAAAGACAACCTTATCAGGGAAGTGGTCGCCAGTAAAGCCCCGTACATCTTGTCCGATACGCATCAGTGGGAAGGGTGGGGCAATAATCCCAATACAGCGCATGTGCGATCCTGGGCCTGTGTGCCGCTGGTGCACGGAGAAAAAGTAGTCGGGCTCCTGACCCTGGATCACGATACGCCCGGGTTTTATCAGCCTGCGATGACGGACATCCTGGCAGCGTTTGGCAGCCAGGCCGCAGTAGCGATCCGGAACCAACAACTCTGGGGCGAGCTCCAGCGGCGAGCAAACGGCCATAAGGCCCTGAACGAAGTCGGGATGGCGCTGGTGGGCGCGCAAAGCGAGGAAAAGATCCTCGAAATCGCAGTCCGCGCCGCGGTCGAAACGCTGAAGTGCGTGCATTGTTCGGGGTTCCGCGTCAGGGGCAATGAGATCGTTGTGGTCGCGTCCATCGGAAACCGTGCTTCGGATTATCCATTGGATCGGGCTTTTGGGCTGGGTGAGGGCGTCGCCGGGTGGGTGGCGCTGAAAGGAGACTCGAGGCTGGTACTTGATACACGCAGAGATGAACATTTCAAGCCGGAATGGTCCCATCCCGACCCGTTGGCGTTGGCGGTGGCGCCTATCCTTCTGGACGGTCAAGTCTACGGTGTGTTTTCGGCCGAAGACGATAAGGTTTCCGCCTTCGATGAAGGCGATCTGCGGCTCCTGGAGACCCTTGCTTCACAGGCGAGTCAGGCGATAAAAAACGTACGGAGGACGGAACAGCTCAAGCGCCTCAGCGAGGTCACATCAACCATGACCGAGATGACCGGCGAGAAGGCTGGTCTGAAACAGACGTTGGATGATATCCTGCGCAGCATCGATCCCATCCTAAGTGTAAAGGCGTCCGCTTGTATCACTCTTTATGATGCCAAGTCGGGTGAATTCGGAGAAAGTTTTACCTACGGGCCGATGGCCGAACGCCTCAGAACTTACCCGCCGCGCCCTGATGGAACCGGCGCTTGGGTGGTACATAATAAAAAACCGATTTTTGCCGATGATGCTGCCGCTGAAACCACAGATCATCCCCAGATGCGAAGTGATTTTCGTAAAGAGGTGCAATCCTATGCGGTCCTGCCCTTGCTGGTGGGAGATGAGGCGCTGGGTACCCTTTACCTGGATCTGGGTCAAAGGTACATTTTCACACCGGAAACCAAAGAACTCTTGCAGCTCTTTGCCCGTCAGGCTGCGATAGCTATCGAAAATGCCAAGTTATATGAGCATAGGACGCAAGATATCGCTGCGCTTCAGAAAGTCAATGCCGCGATTACGACCGCTAACCCGACGGAAATACTCGAATTGATCTTACAGCAACTACAACAAGTAGTAGCTTCGGACAGTGCGTCCATACAATTGCTACATGCTGGGTCACTAAAAATCGAAGCCTGCCGCGGATTTGAACGGCCTCAAAGCATACTGGGCAAACTCTTCCCACTAGATCGCAAGTACCCCAACTTCGATGTGATCGAAAGTGAGAAACCCATCGTTGTTGAAGACACTGCGCGAGACTACCCTCACATGATAGATGAATTAGGACGCCCACGTTTCTGGTTGGGCGTACCGCTGTTGCAGAAGAATGATGTTATCGGCATGATTGCATTGGATCGTATGGGGAATAGACCATTCACTGAATGGGAACGAAGCTTGGCAAGAACATTCGCTGATCAAGCGGTCATCGCCATTGAGAATGCTAAACTATACGAACAACAGAAGGCTGTAAGCGAGGTTGGAGCGCGACTCACGTCCGACCTTCGTTTGAGTGAAACCGCGATATTGGACCTGCTTCATGAGCAAGCCAGCCGCGTCATGGACACTAAAAACATGTATATCGCCCTCTACGACGAATCCACCGATACGGTTCGCTTCCCGTTGGCCTACCTGGACGAAAGACAGGTGGATACTTCTGTAGAAAAAGGTTGGCAGCCGCGATCCGGCGGTCACGGTCGGACGGAGTGGATCATCCGCGAGCGGCGTCCGCTCCTGGATAAGACGCTGGCCGAATCGAAGGCGTGGTACGACGAGTCGGATCGTGAAGAGTATATCGGCCAGCCTTTCAGCTCCTGGGTGGGCGTGCCCATGCTTGTCGAGGACCGTGTCCTCGGGGTTATCGCTACTTATCATTCTGATCGCGAGAATGTGTATAGCGAGGATGATGTACAGGTGCTCAGCATGATGGCCGGCTATGCCGCCATTGCGCTGGATAACGCCCGGTTGGTGCAAGAATTGGACGGGCGCGTAAATGAACTCGGCAAGCTGCGCGAGTTGTCAGAGGAACTCAGCGTCGGTGCATGGCTTGACAGCGAACAGTAAGACCTTCGTCGAATGGAACATATAAATATGCTGGCTGGAAACGCGTCAAAAATTCAATATCACAGCGTCGCAGAGATAGGTCGAGCCTTCCTCGAGCATTACGAAATGGAGGGCTTCAAGCCGATCCCCGGCAGCTCACTGCTGGATCCTTCGGTGCCGATGTCGTTCGTGATGAGCGCGGGCCTGGTGCAGGTCGAGACATCGGCTCGGCAATACGAAGGTCAAATCGGCGACCGCTACGTCTTGCTGCAAAACTGTTTTCGCCACTTCGATCTTGGCCGGATCGGCAAAAGCGACCTGCACCTCAGCTTCTTTCAGATGGCCGGCGCGTTCCATTTCGGACCCGTAAGCAAAGAGGCGGCGGTTGCCCGCGCCTGGCGGCTGTTGACCGAGGTGTTCACCCTGCCGGTCGAACGGTTGTGGGTCACGTGTTTTGCTGGCGATGATGTGGCAGGAACCCGTTTCGAAGCCGACGGCGAGGCGCACACGGCCTGGCTGAGGCTGGGTCTTCCGATGGGACGCATTGTGGGCTTGGGGCGTCCGGATAATTTCTGGAAGCAGGGAGCCAGCGTGGTAGGCAAAGCACACGTTCACAAGTGCGGGCCGAACACCGAGGTGTTTTTCGATCGAGGCCAGGACCTGGCCTGTGGCCCGGCCTGCCTGCCTGGTTGCCCTTGTGGACGATTTGTCGAACTTTTGAATATGCTGTTCATCACCTGGCACATCGAGGACGAGCACGGCGTCGTCCGGCCCATCGAGACGCCGTTCACCGAGACGGTGATGGGCGTCGAGCGGATGGCGATGTTGCTCCAGGGCGCGCCGTCGGTCTTTGATGTCGATAGTCTGCGGCCCTTGCTCGAACAGGTGCGCCGTTTCGCCCGGCCATCCGCGTCAGGCGTCGCTGAGCGGATCCACCAGGAACGCGTCCTGGTGGATCACCTGCGCGCGCTGTTATTTTTGACGGCCGATGGCGCGCCGTCGCCCGGGCGGGGCGGACGCGCCTATCTGATGCGCCAGTTGACCCGCGGGATGTTATCCGCACAGAAACTTCTGGGCATACGGGATTCCGGGTTTTACGAAACGTTGCTTCGGAAGGCGTTGGATTTGTACGTGGCCGACCAGCCTCAACTTTCTTCCGCCCAGGGGACATTGCGAACATATATCGCCGAAGAGGTTGCTTGCTTCGAACCAACGTTGGCGCGCGGGCAGCGTTACCTCGACCGTTTGTTGCGACAGCGCAGGGAGGACTGGATCAGCGGTGACGAAATGGTCCGGCTCGAAAAACAACACGGCATCCCGACGCTGTTGTTGGAAGCGATGTTGCGCGAGCGCCGGGTGCGCTACAGTCGGGACGCTTACCAGGCCGCCGTTGGCGGGCGGCCGTGGGGGCGAGTTGAGGCTGGACCAGGCCCGCACGGGAACAGGGGGGAAATATGGCCAGTGATAGAGTCGTGAAAATACTACAGGCAGGTTATCGCAAGATACGGGATCTGCTGGAGGCGGACCGGGTCTATGTGGCGTTGTACGATCCCAGGCGCAAGTATCTTGAATTTCCCCTGGTCGAACCGCAGGATGAGAAGGTCAGCGCGGAGTCGATGAGATGGAACGAGCGGCCTTTGCGCGCCCCTGAGCGACCTGCAAACAACGGCGTCCACATCCTGTCGCCCGATCGGGTGATCGACGAACGCAAGAGCGTGCTCGATGATCACGTCGCGCCAGCGGAGTTCGAGGCCGCCAAATTGACTTA
>JAKJAB010000222.1 GCA_022707725.1 Chloroflexota bacterium
GCCGGCCCAGTCGTCCTCGGCCAGACCGTCCTCGATGCTGATGATGGGGTATTTCTCAACCCATTTCGCGTAGAAATCGACCATTTCCTCACTGCTGAGGATGCGGTTTTCCTTTTTGAGGTTGTACTTGCCGTCCTCGTAGATCTCGGAGGCGGCGGGGTCCATCGCAATCCAGATGTCCTGGCCCGGTTCGTAACCGGCCTTTTGGATGGCTTCGAGGATGAGTTCGAGGGCTTCCTCGTTGGTTTTGAGGCTCGGCGCGAACCCGCCCTCATCGCCAATGCCCACGCCGTAGCCGTGTTTCTTGAGCACCGACTTGAGCGCGTGGTAGGTCTCCGCGCCCCAACGCAGCGCCTCGGCGAAACTGGGCGCGCCGACGGGCATAGCCATAAATTCCTGTAGGTCGGGGCCATCGACGGCGTGCTTGCCCCCGTTGAGGATGTTCATCATCGGGACGGGCAGCACGTGCGCGTAGGTCCCGCCGATGTAGCGGAAGAGCGGCATAGCGAGGTAGTCGGCGGCGGCTTTCGCCACGGCCAGCGAGACGCCCAGGATGGCGTTCGCGCCCAGCTTGGACTTGTTGGGCGTGCCGTCCAATTCCAGCATCATCTCATCGATGCCCTTCTGGTCGGTCACGTCCCAGCCGAGCAGCTCATCGGCAATCACATCGTTGACGTTCTCGACGGCGTTCAACACGCCCTTGCCGAGATAGCGATCCTTATCGTCATCGCGGAGTTCCAGCGCTTCGTGGACGCCCGTAGACGCCCCGGAGGGCACGGCAGCACGCCCGAAGCCGCCATCTTCGACGTACACATCGACCTCGATGGTCGGATTGCCCCGCGAATCCAGAATCTCGCGCGCAATAATCCCCTCGATCACTGACATAGTAAACCTCCTCACCTTTTGTGTGTAAATTGTATCAGATTTGAGTATCTGTTGTGGCCTATGATACACGAAAGGGCCAGGAGAGCAAGGTGTTTATTCGCTCTCCAATAGCTGTTCCACTTCGCGGATCAAAAACGGCAGGTTTGGCTCGGTGAAAGAAAGGCCAGGCGCGGGGACGCGGTGATCAAAGTGGCTTGGCGGATGCAGGGGTAGTATGTTTGTAGGTTATAGACGAACTCTTGGTAAGATTTAGGAGAAGCAAGAACATCAAGCATAGGTAAGCGCCAGATTGGTTTTCAAATGTAAGGCTATCGGCTGACGGGCGATGAGCTGCTGATATTTCTCATCTAAACTTAACCAGGTTTTATACAAAGCCAGCCATTTTACGAACTCCATTCTATATTCGTCTAGCGCGTCATAGTCCTCTAATTCCCCAGTCATCATTGCTTTGTAAAACTCCGGGGATTTGATGCCAAACCGAGACTCGAATTCCCCCAGTTTTTCTTCCAATCGACTCATATTACGGACTAGCTCAGTGAGTGTAGCCATAGTGATGCCTCTTTCGTCAGTTGATCTTTTATTCATTATACGTGGGTTTGACACTTACGTCAAAAACCTGCACCCATTAAAACGAGGGGGACATTTCGCCCCCCTCATCTTTACACCCGGCGTCCTCACGGCGTCAGAATGGCTTCTACGGCCTGGCTTCGAGCGTCACCGTGAGCTGCTGTTGCCTCCCGTTGCGGAGGATGGTGAGTGTGACCTCGTCGCCGGGCTGCGAGAAGCGCACGCGCGCTTGCAGTTCCGGCATACTGGCGATGGCTTCCCCATTCCAGGCAGTGATGACGTCGCCGCCGATGGCGAATTCTTGCCCGTTCAGGGTGACCGCCTTATCGCTGCCGCGCAAACCGGCTTTGTCCGCGGGGCTATCGGCCTGCACCTGGCCTACCAGCACACCCTGTTGGTCGGCGGGCAGATTCATCGCTTCGGCCAGTTGCGAATTCATCGACATCGCCATAATGCCCAACCAGGCTGCGCCTTGCGTTGTGCGCGGTTCCTCCCCCTGCTGCGGCGTGACGGGCACAATCGCGGTGCTCTGCGGCCGCTCTCCAAGTGTGACTTCTAGCTCACGTAAAGCGCCGTTGCGAATGACGGTAAGCGTCACCGTCTCGCCAGCCGAGAAGCGCGCCAGGTTGGCTACCAGATCTTCGAAGGTGTTGACGGTGTTGCCGGCGAGGGCGATGATGATGTCGCCGCCCGTGGGCAGGGTTTGCCCGTCCACGCTGATTTCACCGTCGCTGCCGCGCAGGCCAGCGTTGCCGGCGGGGCCGTTCTCTTGCACCGTGATGACGAGTGCACCGCGTTGGTTTTCATCCAGATTCATCGCTTGCGCCACGTCGGGCGTGAGCGTCGTCCCGCTGATGCCTAGCCAGGCGTGAGTGTAATTGCCTTCGCCGATGAGCGCCGGCACGACTTCCTGGACGATGGCTGAAGGGATCGCAAAGCCGATGCCCGCCGAAGCTCGCACGGGCGAGATGATGGCCGAGGGCACGCCGACGACTTCGCCCTTCTCATTGACCAGTACGCCGCCGGAGTTGCCAGGGTTGATGGGTGCGTCGGTTTGGATAATGTCGGGGATGGTGTAGCGCGCGCTGCTTGTGCTCGTGGTTTGAGCCGGGAGCGAGCGTCCGATCGCACTTACGAAACCCACCGTCATCGTGTTTCCCAGACCGAACGGGTTGCCGATGGCGACGGCGAGTTGCCCGACGCGCACTTGCTGCGAATCGGCGAGGGTCACGGGTTGGAGTTGCTCGGCAGGGACGTCGATTTTGAGCACGGCCAGATCGCTATCGGGGTCTGTGCCGACGACTTCCGCCAGCACGTTGGTCCCGTCGGCGAACACCACACGGACTTTATCCGCATTTTCGATCACATGGTAGTTCGTGACGATATGGCCTTGTTTGTCCCACACGAAACCCGACCCCGCGCCCTGCTGATACTGATCTTCTGGGGCCTGTGGGAGCATACCATAGAATGGCATCTGCTGCATCATCGAGGAGACTTTTTGTGTAACCTGGATACTCACGACCGACGGGTTGACGGCTTCGTAAATGCCGTTCAAGGTGGATTGTAACTCGTCCAGGACGGTCCCCTGGGTGAACGCGGCTGCAGGCGCACTGCCGGTTTCTGCTGCCAGGGACGCCGCAGGCGCACCTGCGACGGGTGTGCTTTCTTGGGCCGCGGCAACGCCCGTTAGCGACGGCACACTTCTGACAATGTACTGTCCAATGGGACCGCACCCTGCCAACGCCAGCAGCGACAGGGCGACCAAGATTCCAACGCTATAGAATGATTTTTTTGTTCTCATATATTTCCTCCTGTATGTATGCTTGACAGGTCTTCCAAAGCCTGTCAGGTAAAATCTATCGATCTGGGTACAGCAGCGCCAGCGAGCGGGCAACAGCGCCTCATCCTCTGTGGATAAGTACAAACGCTGAAGCCCGACGCTGGCATCTCACTGATCCAGGCTAAGGATCGAACATCCTGAAGAGCGCGGCGATTCTGGATCGCCAGATGTTTGACCCTCAGCTTGTGGATCAGACTACACCCTTAGCATACCCGATTTGGGCGCAGAAGTCTTTAAGAGCAGCCATGAGTTACTTTAAGAGGAGTTTAAGAAGATCCGTTCCCGCGCGCCAACGGGCATTGACTTGTCGCATGGGCGCGGTATAGTCGGCGTGGTTGTCCGAGATAAACTTAAGGAGCTATGCGATGCAATCCTGGAAAACGTTGGCGCGGCGCACGATCTTGAATCACAGTAAATTCCTCGTGGTCGAAGAACACACCGTCGAGTTGCCCGATGGGCGCATTATCGATGATTGGCCCTGGATCATCACGCCGGACTACATCAACGTGACGGCGGTGACTGTGGAGGGGCTGTTCTTGTGCTTCCGGCAAACGAAGTACTCCGTGGATGGGGTATCGCTCGCCGTGGTGGGCGGCTATCTGGAACCCGGCGAGGATCCCCTCGAAGCAGCAAAGCGCGAGTTGCGCGAAGAGACCGGCTATGAAGCTACAGAGTGGCTCGCCTTGGGCCGCTTCCCTGTCGATGGCAATCGCGGCGCGGGCGTCGCCTATCCCTTCCTGGCAACGGGCGCGCGCCGTGTGGCTGAGATCGATGCCGACGATTTGGAGGAGCAAGAGTTGTTGCTGCTCACACGCGCCGAGATCGAGGCCGCGCTGGACACGGGGGAATTCAAGTCGTTGCCGTGGGCAGCGGCGGCAGCGTTGGCGTTGCGGCGGATAAAAAGCAGGTAGTATTTTGCTGCAGGGTATCTGTGAACCATCTATTTGCCTGTTTAGGCATAAGGGGATAAACTATATAGATGAGGCACTATAATGACACTTTTGGCCTGGAATAAGCGCGCCCCACCTCAAAGGTTGCGTTTGTCGAATGAATTGTTTTTATGAGTGCGCCATAAAGAGTTGATTATGAACATCATTGATGTCCGCACACTCGTTTTGAATCAAACGCTCAGTTATGTCCTGTGCGCTGTGGTGATTGCGGCGCTGTGGCGTCGCAGCCGTGGCCGTTTTTCAGGGGTAGGCTATTGGGTGGTCTATTATGTCCTGCTGACTCTGGGCATAATTTTGGTGGCGTTGCGCGGCCGCATCCCGGATTGGCTATCTATCGTCTTTGGAAACGGCATTATGGGCAGCGCGATATTTTTCCTGCACATTGGATTGGAACGTTTTGTCGAGCGCCCTAGCCGTCAGATTTATAATGGCGCGCTATTCACGCTCTTCGTCCTTTCGCAGTTATATTTTGCTGTTGTGCAGCCCGACCTGTTAGCGCGCAGTATTGCTGCCAACGTGATGCTAGTCATCGTTTGTGTTCAGAGTGTCTGGCTGCTCTTACGTCGCGTCGCACCGGAAATGCGCCCGATTACCCAACGCACTGGTCTCTTGTTCATCTTTTATGGCATGGCCGGCGGCGTTCATCTCCTCGGCAGTGCGTTTTTGCTGACGAACAGTGGTTTGCGGCAAAACGCCAACACGTTCAACGCCCTGATGTTGCTGGTTTACCAGATGTTTGCCATTGCAATAGCGTTCAGCTTATTGTTGATGTCCAACCGGCGTCTTTTCTCGGACGTCCGAGTTCACCAGACCGCGTTGCAAAAGAACGAAGCGCGCTACCGGAAATTGGTCGAACTTTTGCCTGACGCATTGATCGTCCACCGCGACGGCGTCATTGTCTTTGCCAATTCAGCTTCGGCCAGCTTGCTAGGCGTAGCTGAGTCGCAGGAGTTGCTTGGCAAACCGGTCTCCGATTTCGTTCCCCCTGATTACCGCGAAGCGACGATGCGCCGTATTGCCGAGCGGCACGTCACAGGCGAGACGTTGCCGTTGCTCGAGGAAAAACTGCTGCGAGCCGATGGTTCCGTTATCAACGTCGAGATCGCGTCCACCCTGGTCGAATATGAGGAGGGGATGGCGATCCAGACGTTGCTGCGCGACATCACCGCGCGCAAAGAGGCTGGGGAGGCGTTGCGTGCCAGCGAGGAACGATACCGCCTGATCACCGAAAGCGCCAGCGACGTTATCTGGACGCTCGACGTCGAGACGCAGCGTTTTACTTACGTCAGCCCTTCGGTGGAGCGACTCCGAGGGTATACCGCCGAAGAAGTTATGGCCGAGCCGATAGAGGCGGCGCTGTTCCCCGAACACGCGCTGCTCGTCCAGCAGATGTTGGATGAACAGCTCCCTCTCTTCCTTGCCGGTGAAAAGACAGACAGCGGGCCCCCGTCAGTTGTGGAAATACAGCAACCCCATAAAGACGGGACTTTGGTGTGGACAGAAGTTTCTTCGAAACTTGTGCGCAACCCCCGCACAGGCCGGATCGAAGCCCTCGGCGTCACGCGCGACATCTCGGAACGCAAGCGGACCGAGGAGATTATCCGGCTGCGGCTGCGGTTGCTGGAATTTGCTGCCAACCATTCGCTCGCCGAACTGATGCAGCGCGCTCTGGATGAAATCGGGGCCCTGACCCGTAGCCCGATTGGTTTCTATCACTTTGTGGAAGCTGACCAGACCACCCTGACGCTCCAGGCATGGTCGACGCGCACGCTGGAAGAGTTTTGTAAAGCGGAGGGCGCGGGCATGCACTACAGCATCGATCAGGCCGGGGTCTGGGTCGATTGCGTTCACCAACGCGCCCCGGTCATCCACAACGACTATGCCTCGTTGCCGCATCGTAAGGGCACGCCGCCCGGCCACGTCGAAATCAAACGC
>JAKJAB010000223.1 GCA_022707725.1 Chloroflexota bacterium
ACGGAGACCTCGAACAAGGCCAACCGGGAGACAGCGCTGCAATTCGAGTCTCCGGCGGGCTACGCCTATCTGCGCGCGGTCTTCGAGAACGACTGGGCGCTCAGCCACGGGCCGATGGTGCACCACATCTACCTGCCGCTCGTCATGCGCGATTACGTTCCGCCGGTCACATATCCGCTCATCACCGAGATCTTCATCAACCCTGGCGGTGAGGACGTAAACAAAGAGTGGGTCGAAATCTACCACCCTGGCTACAATGCCGTCAATCTGAATGGGTGGAGCATCGGCGACGCGTTGAATATCGGCGATTACGGTGACGGGCGTTACACATTCCCGGCGGGGGCGCAACTCTTGCCAAAGCAAGTCATCGTCGTGGCAGCGTGCGCGACGGAATTCGCCACACTCTACGGTTTCAATCCCACCTACGAGTGGACCAATTGCGACACACGCGTGCCCGATCTGCTGCCGGTCGGACAATGGGAAGGCTTCGGCATAGCGTTAGGTAATGTTACCGATGAGGTGCTGCTTCTGGACGCAGCGGGCGCCATCGACGATAGCGCCGCGTGGGGCGGCGTGCCGCGCGCAGGCGTCATCCCCTTCCCAATGGAGCCGGACAGCACGTTCCCGTGGAACGCCTCGCTCAAGCGCTATCCGCCCGAGTACGACCGCAACGACTGTTCACGCGATTTCTACATCAGCTACCAGCCCTCACCGGGACGGGTGAGTGGGTCAGAATGACCGCCAGCAATCCTTGCAAAGCATGACTTTGGCGTTAGAATACTTTCGTTGTAACTTGGCGAACAAGGACAAAAATCCTAACCGCGAATTCTCGCTGATCTAGAAAAGATTCGCGTAGATTAGCGAGATTAGCGGTTTATTCTCAAAGGAGCACCTATGTTCAATTTTCTAACGCGCAGGCGCAAAGAAACGCAGCGCGAACAATCCAAAATCGTGTGGCTCGATCTAGGCGATCTGGGCGACCTGGTCAGCCCGAATGGGCCGCACGAGCAGTGGCAGGATCACGGACTGGGCCTGCTGCGCACGATTATGCACCAAAACGGCCTCATGACCGACATCCTTTCGACGCGGTTGATCACCGAATGGCCCCAACTGGAAAAACAACTGCCAGGCTATGAGATGATGATCATGAACGTGCGCAGCTACACATTTCCGGGGGCGCGCAAAGCCGCACAACTCTTCAAGCAGATCAATCCCGCCGGCGTGGTGTTGGCCGGCGGAATGCACGCGACGGTCGCCACCGACGAGATGCTCGAAGTGCCGGAATTCGACCATATTTGCAAGGGGCCGGGCGAGAAGATCATCGTCGATCTGGCGAAGGACCCGCAGGCGTTTCCCCGCGTCGTCGAGGGCGTGGGCGCGCGCTCGATGGCCGAGTGGCCGATGATCGACCGCACGCTCTGGCCGCAGCCGCACCGCCGCCTGCGCCGCACGTTCAACTGGCCGCTGGAACCGGCATGCGGCTGGGGGCCGCCGCCGGTCGCCACGATGCTCACCAGCCGGGTGTGTCCCTGGCAGTGCGTCTTCTGCAACGAAAGCTCCTACATCCCCCACATGGGACGCCGCCCGGTGGACATGGTCATCGACGAACTGAACTACCTCGACGATCATTACACCGTCGGCTCGGTCGTCATCCACGACTCGATGTTCTTCCAGAATCCGGCCTGGCTGAAAGAATGGATCGAGAAATACCCCCGCCGGGCGCACAAACTGTGGTCGTATTGGGCTGCCGGCCGCTCGGACACGGTGCGCCAATGGCCGGATCTCTTCGAGGCGCTGGTGCGCGAGACGAACTGGGACCTCATCTCCATTGGCTTCGAGTCGGGCAGCGACCGCATCCTGCGCCTGCTCAACAAGGAATGCACCGAGGAGGACAACTACTTCACCATCGATCTGGTCAACAAATTGGGCGCGGAATTCGAGCGCCAGGGCCGCAAACCGCCCCGGCTGTGGGCCAACATCATCCTGGGCATCCCCGGCGAAACGCCCGAAGACGCCTTCAAGACGATGCGCATGGTCAAGTCGATGCGCTATGTCTTGCCGTCGTTCTCGTACTACGCGCCGTATCCAGGGTCGGCCCTGGGCTACCAGCTTATCGCCGAGGGCAAGAGCCTGATGTCGAAGGAGAATTATCACCGTTTCCCCGGCGATGAGAAGGTGAAAGGCATCGACTACGCCTTCTACCGCGACCTGCTGGCCGGGAAGTACAACGACGAAGTCAACCGGGGCCTCTCCCCGCTCGACCGGCAGAAGCCCGGCGTCTACACGGAGGCA
The DNA here is from genome assembly GCA_022707725.1 of Chloroflexota bacterium. GTDB lineage: Bacteria > Chloroflexota > Anaerolineae > B4-G1 > SLSP01 > DSWT01. The sequence continues at coordinate 2,293 of JAKJAB010000223.1, forward strand.
CTGAAGAAAGCATGAGCAGTTTCACCCATCCGCACGCGATGTTCGTATTCGAAATGAAGAACGGCAAGCAAAAGCTGGCCTACGGCCAAACGCCCGAAGATGCGCTTGACGTCCTGCGCATCCGCCTCACCGAAGAGGAGATGGCGCAGATCATTCCCGATCGGTACCTGAAAATCTCGGCGCGCGAGCTGCAGGCGCACATTCACAACCTGGGGTAAGTCCGTGGCAACGCAATGGCGCGAGTTGGGCGATGGCAATTTCGCCCTGACAGGCGGCTCGAACATCGGCATCATCGTTCGAGAAGGGCGCGCGGTCATCGTCGACGCCGGACTCGACAAAGATGCCGCGAAGAAGGCGCTGCGCGCAGCGGCAGATGCAGGCGCGAAACCGGCAGCCCTCGTTATCACCCACGGCCATACGGACCACTTCGGCGGCGCGGGATGGCTGGCGCAGCAGGCCGGCATCCCGGTCTACGCTGCGCCGTTGGAAGCCGTCTTTGCGATGCAGCCGCTTCTCGAACCACTGTTTCTCTATGGCGGCGCGACTCCTATCGCCGAATTACGAGGAAAGTTCACGCTGGCGCGGCAGGGCGTGGACTCGATTGCGCTGCTCGAGCCAGGCGCACAGGAGATTGCAGGGATACCGCTGGACATCCTCCCCTTGCCGGGACATGCCCTGCAGCAAATCGGCGTTGGCGCGAGCAATACCTGCTACTGTGGAGACGTCGTCTTCCCTGACGAGACGCTGGAACGCCATCCGATCCTCTTCTGTGCGGATATGGATGCGTGGCTAAGAACGTTGGAGCGCCTCCCCGCCCTGTCTTACGCATGGTACATTCCCGGACACGGCGAGCCGGTGCAAGACATCGCGGCGTTGGCCGAGCGGAACGCCGCCCGTCTGCGCGAGATTCGCGCGTGGGTATGGGAAAGTCTGGCGACGCCGCAGGAGGCACCCGGCGTGCTGCGCAATGTCGCTGCGCGCTACAACATCACGCTTACTGCGCCGCAATTCCTCCTCCTGGCGCTGACGACGATCCACGCGGCGCTGACGTCATTGCAGGCAGCCGGCGAGGCGAGAGTCGAGATGACAGCGAACCGGATGCTGTGGCGTCGCTAATCCTTTATTCGCGCAGATTCATAGTTGTTGCATAGTATGAGGTGGCGTATGTTCGAAAACCCAAAGCGATGGCATCGCAGATTAGGATTGTACATTTTCTTCGCCGGCGCCCTTTTGGGAATGTTTTTCACGGCCATGATAACCTGGGCGGATTTCGAGGCCAGCCTGTTCGACGCCCCCACCGATTCAAGTGCGCTCAAACTCGAAAGCCTGAGGTGCCCCGTCCTGTTGAACGGAGAGGAGATGGGTACAGTCACAGCAACTTTCGAGAACACGGCGGACTGGGCGCTCCGGCGCACCATCGACACGCATATCAGCCACGGCTTCGTCATCCTGATGCGCGAAGAACGCACACGCATCGATCTCCAACCCGGCGAGAAACGCACCCTCCAGTGGACGATCTCACCCGAAGACGCCGCCTGGGGGCGGTTCGTCCTCGTCCGCCTCCACGTTCAACGCATTGCGCCGCTCCCGCCCCGCAGCGGCAGTTGCGGCGTGCTGGTGACCAACCTGCCTTTTGGTAGCGGAACTCAGGTCACAATCGCCATCATCGTCATCAGTGTATTGCTGATCATACTGGGCGCTATACTCTGGTTGCGTGGAACGGAAGCGCAACGCAAAGACCTGCGCACAGTCGATTACCTGGCCCTTGCCCTTGGGCCAATAACCCTTCTAGCGCTGATCACGAGTATGCTCGGGAACTGGTTTATCAGCGCCATCTTGCTGGTGCTTTCCGTTTTGATCATCGTCACGATTGTCACGTGGGTGTTGAGTTGAGCGTCACCTAAAAACCTTTCTATTTAGGGGAGATGCGGCAGGGCTTTGGCCTGTTGCATCTCCCCACCCCCAACTTTCAGGCCAAATGCGACAATCTCCACTTGACTTTTCGGAATTTTTCATATAATTATCTTCCATAAAGCAGTCCCTCGACATACACGCAATAGGGGGTTTTTAAAACATGGCTGAAGTAAACGCATCGCCAAACCATCTGGCGCTGTTTACCGATTTGTACGAGCTGACGATGGCTCAGGTCTACCTCGAAGAAGGACTGACGGCGGAGGCGGTTTTCAGCCTCTTCGTGCGCCGTCTGCCGCAGCGACGGAATTATCTGTTGGCCTGCGGCCTGGATACCGTGCTCGACTACCTGCACACTCTGCGTTTTCACGAGGACGATCTCGCTTACCTGGCGTCGCTGGGGAAATTTTCCGACCGTTTTCTCGACTGGTTGCGGGATTTCCGCTTCACGGGGACGGTTTACGCCGTTCCCGAAGGCACGCCAGTGTTTGCCAACGAGCCAATTCTGGAAATCGCAGCGCCCCTGCCGGAAGCGCAGCTCGTGGAGACGCTCGTTATGAATCAGATACAGCTTCAGACGATGCTGATCTCCAAAGCGCAGCGCGTGGTGACCGCAGCCGGGGGACGCTCGGTCATCGACTTCGGCGCGCGGCGGATGCACGGGATAGACGCGGCGCTCAAGGCGGCCCGCGCGTTCTACATCGGCGGCGTGGACGCTTCGTCGAACGTGCTCGCCGGCAAGGTCTACGGCATCCCGGTGGCCGGGACGATGGCGCACAGTTCCATCCAGGTGTACGGGGATGAAATCGCCGCGTTCCGCGCGTTCGCTCGACGCTATCCGGGAACCACGTTGCTGGTGGATACGTACGACACGTTGGAGGGTGTGCGCAGGGTCATCGATTTGACCAGGGACACGGGTCTCGAAGTTGGGGCGGTGCGGCTCGATTCGGGCGATTTGCTGGCGTTGGCGAAGGAGACGCGCGCGTTGCTCGACCAGGCCGGACTCCACGAGATTCAGATACTCGCCAGCAGCGAACTCGACGAGGAGGCGGTCGAGGCCCTCGTTTCCTCGGGTGCGCCCATCGACGGGTTTGGCGTCGGCACCAGTATGGGCGTTTCCAGCGACGCGCCGGATTTGGACATCGTTTACAAGCTGTGCGAATACGATGGCGAGGGACGTGTGAAGTTGAGCGCGAACAAGCCGGTCCTGCCGGGGCGCAAGCAGATTTTCCGGCTGAGCGACGCGGGGCGCTACGCGCGCGACGTCATCGGGCGCGCCGGCGAAGAGCTGCCCGGCCAGCCGCTGCTCGAGGCCGTGATGCGCGACGGGGAGCGCCTGCCCGCCGGTTGCGTGAGCCTCGAAACAGCGCGCGCCAGCGCCCGCGAGCGGGTCGCCCGGCTCCCGGACCACATCCGCGCCATCGCGCCGGCTGCGTCGCCCTACCCGGTGGAGGTCAGCGATAGCCTGGCGGCGTATCACAGAGAGGTCGCAGATAGAGTGCGCTCTATTTTGGGCCTTTCCACACAATAATTGGTGAGGTGTGACGATGACGAAAGTTGAAGAAACCCTACAGCCCGGCGACGCTTTGATCGTCGTGGACGTGCAGAATGATTTTTGTCCGGGCGGCGCATTGCCCATCGCGGACGGCGACAAGGTAGCGCCGGTTCTCAACCGCTGGATCGACGCCGCCCTGGCCCAGGGCGCGCCGGTCTACTTTTCGCGCGATTGGCACCCGGTTCAGCATGTCAGCTTCGCGCAGCGCGGCGGCTTGTGGCCGCCCCACTGCATCCAGGATAGCGAGGGGGCGCGCTTTCACCCCGACCTGCACGTGCCGCCCTCTGCGGTGATTGTGACAAAGGGGACGCGCTTCGATCACGACCAGAACTCCGTCTTCGACGAGACCGGCCTGGCGGCGCAGTTGCGCCACGATGGCGTCCGGCGGCTGTTCGTCGGCGGGCTGGCCGAAG
>JAKJAB010000224.1 GCA_022707725.1 Chloroflexota bacterium
GGTGGATGACCGAACCGGTGGGCAGGTATTGGCCAATGTTGACAAAGCGTAGGAATTCGAAATCGTGCATAAGAATCAGCGAATCAGCGAATCAGCGAATCAGCGAATCAGCGAATGGGCGAATAGGCGAATGGGCGAATAGGCGAATGGCAAAGAATCCGTTAAAATCCGTTCGATCCGTCGACAAAATATCGAGACAAAGCTTCGGACAGGGCCGTGGGCGAGACCAGGCCAGGCGGGAGCGTCCACCCGCGCGCGCGCAGGCCTTCGACGACCTGTGTGACGGTGGGCGTGGATAGCCCCAACGTGCGCAACCGCTCGCCCTGCGCAAAAACATCCGCCACGCGACCATCGAGGATAGAATGCCCAGCGTCGAGCACCGTCACGTATCCAGTCAGCGCCGCCACGTCCTCCATCTGGTGCGAGGACAATACCAATGTCATGCCGGTCTCCTTCAGTTTTTGTAGATGCGCGAGTAATTCGCGGTGCGAGGCCGGATCAAGCCCGGCGGTGGGTTCGTCGAGTAAGAGCACTGAAGGCCGCAGCGCGAGGATCGAGGCCAACGCCACTTTGCGCTTCTCGCCGCCGCTGAGCGCGAACGTGAAACGATCCTTGAACGCATTGAAGCCCATCCCCACCAACTCCATCGCCCAGCGCACGCGCGCCCGCAGCGAATCGCCGAGCAAGCCCTGCAGGCGCGGCCCATAGGCAATTTCGTCGCCCACGTATTGCTCGAAAATCTGCGCCTCCGGCAACTGAAAAACCAAACCCACCATGCGGCGCGCGGCGCGCACATCCGTTTGGGGATCGTGGAGCGCGTAGTCACCGACGCGCACCATCCCTTCCTGCGGGCGCAGCAGTCCGTTGAGATGCTGCATCAACGTGGATTTCCCGGAGCCGGTCGCGCCCAACAGTGCGTGTGAAGCGCCGGCAGCGATATCCAGCGTGACGCCCTCGAGCGAGCGTCGCGCCAGCGGCGTTCCGAGCATGTAAGTGTGCCCCAGGTCGCGCACGGCGATCAACGGCGTCTCGGCAACCGGCGACAGTGCGGCCTGCGCAGCCGGTAGTTCGACAGTGTGATGCGGCAAGGCATCCAACGCTTCCACAAGCGCGGGCGCGGTCAACAATCCGGCGGGCAACACCGGGAAGATCCGCCGCAGGGTACGCGCCAAACTTGCCGCAGGGGGCAAATCCAGGCCCAAAGTCCGCAAGGTATCCGCATCGGCGAACACCATCTCCGGCGAGCCATCCAGCGCCACACGCCCGCGTTCCAGGACCACCACGCGCTGCGCGTCCAATGCCTCCTCCATAAAGTGCGTAATGGTGATGACCGTCAGCCCGGCGCGATGCAACGCCGCCATCATCTCGCACACCGCGCGCCGCCCAACGGGGTCGAGCATCGCCGTGGCCTCGTCGAAGACGATGCAGCGCGGGCGCATCGCCAGCACCCCGGCCAGGGCCACGCGCTGCTGCTGTCCCACCGAAAGCTGGTGCGGCGGGCGCATCCGCATCGCGGACATCCCCACCGCTTCCAGCGCCTCAGCCACGCGCGCGCGGATTTCGGCGGGCGGCAAGCCCATATTCTCCACGCCGAACGCCACGTCTTCTTCCACCAACGACGCCACAATCTGGTCTTCCGGTCGCTGGAAGACCATGCCCACGGTGCGGTAAATCGCTGCATGTTGCGATTGGTCGCGCGTATCCAACCCGGCAACCGTCACGCGCCCGGCGTCCGGGACGAGCAGCGCGTTCAAATGCCGCGCCAGCGTCGATTTGCCGGAGCCGTTCGCTCCGACAATCGCGACGTACTCGCCCTCCTCGATGCGCAGCGAAATCTCCCGCAACGCGGCAATCCGCTTGCCGTTGGGAAGCGGATAAGCGTAAGTGACGTTGTTGAATTCGATTAAGGAAGTTTGGAGGGAATAAATAAACCCAGCAGGGGGTGTTTGAAGGTTATCTTGCATTGCGTCGTGTCAAACAGGCGGGGCAGGTACATCTATCATTATACGTTTGCCGATGAGCAAGGCCATGCATAACGCCGCCGTCTTGGTAAAAACGACCCTCGACGCAATTGAAGTAAGTCAGATCGTTAGCATTGTAACGGCGAAAAACGGCATAAGCGATGTGATCAGCGAGTTGCGTAATGCGCGAAGCCCGTGAATCGACAAAGAGAGGAACTTCACAAATGCTTTTCAGATAATCGCCCCAACGGTTTCCCTGAGCACGAAAGCTTCGCGCCAGGCTTTGAAGACTGGATTCATAGGAACTTTTATCAAGAACGATCAAACCGTATTGTTTTTTGTCCACCGAGAGGTTACGGAGATAAATGTTGAAACGACTACTTAAGTCTTCAAAAGCCATCATAACCGGGTCTTGGTTGGGGTAAGATGCTTTGTGAATAGCGCAAGCGAAAATAACAATGTCTGAAAAAGCCCCCTCAAGTGTCAAAAGCACGCGTTTAATGACAGTAATACGGTCTTCCCGTCTTTTCAATTGCTTCCACGGATCGTCCCGTCCATTGTAAATTGTTGCAGCATGGAACTCAACTTGGGTCGGAACTTGAGGATCGATTTCACAGGCAAGTTCATCGAGCTTATGAGAAAGCCAACGGACGCTGGTTTCTGGAACACAAACACCACCTAACACGAAGTATTCTTCATTTCGGTTAAGTACGGAGCCTGAATCATCGAGGTAAAGCAAGTGCATATTCGAACCTTTACAAAAAAAGCGCCCCTTATTAAGGGGCAAAAATCGGAAACAAAGCCGAATTGAGTTTACCTCAAACGGACCGCCAAATGCAGCCCTTTCGACCTTACCTGCCGAGTGAGATAACTCTCAACAGATTACCCAGATGTAACCCTCTCGACTATCTATATTATAACTCACTTTGAGCATTTTTGTCAAGCGACTTTATTATCCTTCAGCTTCAGTTATAATGCTACTATTGTCCTTTGCCCTTTACTCAAGAAAAGAGGTAGCTATGTCGAAAGATAACATTCGCAAAATCACCATTACCGGCGTGTTGGGCGCGATTGCCGCCCTGTTGGGGTGGACGCACTGGGGCTTCATCCCCTGGTTCGCAGGCGCGTCGCTGACGATTATGCACGTCCCGGTCATCATCGGCGCCGTGTTGGAAGGGCCAATTGTGGGCGTCGCCATTGGCCTGATTTTCGGCGCGTTCAGCATGTTGCAGGCCGCCATCGCCCCAACGGGACCGGCGGACGTGCTGTTCACCAATCCGCTGATTGCCGTGCTGCCGCGCCTGTTGATCGGGCCGGTGGCCTGGCTGGTGTGGCGCACGCTGGAGCGCAAACCTGCGCCCGGCCTGGTCGCCGCCGGTCTCGCCGGCAGCCTCACCAACACCGTGCTTGTGTTGGGGATGATCGGGCTGCTCGGCCACGCCCCGTGGGCCGCTCTGCTGCCGCTGGTCGTCGCCAATGGCCTGCCCGAAGCCGCCGCGTCGGCCATTATCACCCTCGCCGTCGTCGCCGCGTGGAAGCAAATCGCCGTCGGTAAACAGCAAGGGTCTAAACTCTAATTTTTATCAGCAGATTTAGCAGATTAAGCAGATTTTTGAATTTCTAATCTGCTTAATTTACTGACCATTTTCATGGGAGACACTATGGACAACAAGACATTACAAGCATTGCTCGACGCCGCCGCGCCGCTGATCGAACTGGCCGTCGCCGAGGACATTGGGCCGGGCGACGCGACGAGCACATCGACGTTGGATCCGCGCGCGCCGCTGCACGGACGCATCACTGCGAAGGAACGCGGCGTGATCGCCGGGCTGCCGGTGGTGGAAGCCGTCTTCCGTCGCGTGGACCCTGCCATTGCGTTCACCCCACACGTCGCCGACGGGCAGGAGGTGGTGCCGGGCGAGCTTGTCGCCGAAGTCGTCGGGCCGGGGCCGTCGCTGCTGGCGGCGGAACGCACCGCGCTCAATTTCCTGCAACGGATGTCGGGCATTGCGACGGCCACGCGCAGTTATGCTTCCGCCGTCTCGACCACGGACGCGACAATCCTCGACACGCGCAAGACGCTGCCCGGCTACCGCGCGCTCGACAAGTACGCCGTGCGCATGGGCGGCGGGATGAACCACCGCATAGCGCTCTTCGATATGCTGATGGTGAAGGACAACCACGTCGACGGCGCGGGTAGCCTCTTGCTCGCCGTGGAACGCGCCCGCGCGCAGCATCCCGACCTGCCCATCGAAGTCGAAGTCCGCGATCTGGACGAACTGCGCCAGGCGCTGGCCATCGAGCCGCCGCTCGACCGCATCCTGTTGGACAATATGAGCCTCGATATGATGCGCGAAGCCGTCGCCATCGCTGCTGGACGGACGCCGCTGGAAGCCTCCGGCAACGTCACCCGTGCGCGCCTCAAGGCTATCGCAGAAACCGGCGTGGACTTCATCTCCGCCGGCGCGCTGACGCACTCGGTCAAGGCGCTTGACCTGAGCATGAAGATTCAGCCGGTCGACAAAGCCGCAAAAATGGACCCGGCGACGCGCGTCCGCGCAGTCAAATCTGCACTCGGCGACCGGCTGGTCATCCTCGGCCATCACTACCAGCGCGAGGACGTGATTGCTTTCGCCGACTACCGGGGCGATTCGCTGGAACTCGCCCGCCGCGCCGCGCAGACCGATGCTGAGTTCATCGTCTTCTGCGGCGTCCACTTCATGGCCGAAGTCGCCGCCATCCTGGCGAAGCTGGGCCAGCGCGTGCTGATTCCCGATATCGACGCGGGCTGCTTCCTCGCCGAGACGGCCAGCGAGCATCTGGTCGCAGAGGCGTGGAGTATCCTCGACGCCGCGCTCGCCACTAATGGCAGCAGCGCCGACGCCGAGATCACGCCCATTACCTACGTGAACTCCGATGCGGAACTCAAAGCCTTCTGCGGGCGGCACAACGGAACGGTCTGCACGTCCGGCAACGCGGACAAGGTGTTGAAGTGGGCGTTGAGCCAGCGCCCGCGGGTGTTCTTCTTTCCCGACCAACACCTGGGCCGCAACACGGCGCACAAACTCGGCATTGTCGGCGACGAAATGCTGCTGTGGAACGTCCGCCGCCCGCCGAGCGCGGAGGCCATCCACACGGCGAAGATCATCCTGTGGCCCGGCGTGTGCAACGTCCACCAACGTTTCCGCCCGGAGCACATCCAGAAAATGCGCGAACGCTATCCCGGCATCCGCGTCATCGTCCACCCGGAATGCAAGGCCGAACTGGTCGCTCTAGCCGACGACGGCGGCTCGACCTCCCACATCCTCAAGCAAGTCGAGGCCGCGCCTGCCGGAACGCAGTGGGCCATCGGGACGGAAAGCCGTCTCGTCCACCGCCTGCAAGCCGAACATCCCGACCAGCTCATCCTCTCCCTTGCGGACGTGCCGCCCTTCTGCCCCAACATGAGCCAGATCACCCTCTCCAATCTCGCCGAGATTATGGATGCTTTGGCGCGCGGCGAACTGCTCAACGAAGTCACCGTCGAGCCAGAGACCCGGCATTGGGCGAAAATCGCGTTGGAGCGGATGCTTGCATTATAGCTTTCAGCCGTCAGCAATCAGCTTTTAGCGCTGGCTGACGGCTGAAAGCTGATCGCTGACGGCTTTTAAGGAGATTTATGCGGGATTTTAGGAAGTTACAGGTATGGGAAAAGGCGCATCAGTTGACACTGGCGGTGTACAAGGCAACGACGACTTTTCCGCAAACTGAGTTGTATGGGCTGATCAGCCAAACTCGCCGCGCCTGCGCCTCTATTCCGGCAAATATTGCTGAAGGCTGTGGACGCGCTACCGAGATGGAACTCGCCCGGTTTATGCACATCGCCGCGGGTTCCGCTAGTGAACTGGAATACCACCTGCTTCTGGCGCACGACCTCGGCTTCCTACCCGCTGCTATTTACACTGACCTGCACAACAACGTCACCGAAATCAAACGCATGTTGACCTCATTCACCCAAAAGCTGAAAGCTGATCGCTGACAGCTATAAGGAGACCTATGCTCATCGAAACTGACGTACTCATCATCGGCTGTGGGATTGCCGGGGCGGCGGCGGCGCTGCAGTTGGCGCAAGACCGCCAACGCCACATCACCATCGTCACCCGCGCGCACGAATCGGACGAGACCAACACCC
>JAKJAB010000225.1:0-238 GCA_022707725.1 Chloroflexota bacterium
ACACACGGTCACTACCGCCAACCGACTCCAGTCCCACGACGTACCAAAACGCGGGAAGAAGATTCGCCGGGGCAGTCTTATCTCCGAACACATACACCGCTTGGCAGTCCGTATGTTTCTCGATTTCATAGGCGACAGTCTCCTTGAGGCTACAGGGGCAAAACCACACCACGCTACTGATGCGATGCCGGCGCGCCCAAGCCAACTGAATCGCCGTGCGTGTCTTCCCCAGGCCCAT
>JAKJAB010000225.1:271-6115 GCA_022707725.1 Chloroflexota bacterium
GCGCTCTTCGGCGCTCACCGCTGGAATCACCGTCACCGCCGTGGGCGCGCTGGCGATCAGCTCGCGCGCCTTGTCGGAGATACTAAACGCGTGCAGCTCCGCGAATCCCGCCACCTCATTCGCGAACTCAGCCGGCACAGCCACCGTCTTCGTATCCGGGTTGTACTGCGACCCCGGCAGGAAAAGCCCCTGACGATAGAAATCATCAGGATGCTTCCACCAGATCGAGAAATTGCCGGCGTGGGCGCCACTGGCGAAAACCATCACGCGCCGGGTGATCGCCGGCGCATAACCGTGAACGGCCTTCTCCGCAATGACATCATCACAGTCCACCACGAAACCCTTCTCAAGCAAAGCCGCGCAGAGTTCTGCGGCCCGATCTGCTGGGGATTCGAAATCGTAAAAATCTTTCTGCCACCACGCGCCGTTCCACTGATAACGCCGCGCCTTCACGACCCCTATGAAGGGATCATAGGCGCGGTCAGTGTTGGCGGATACCGAGCGTTGTCCGCTCAGTATCCGCACAATCGGTGTGTGCTGTATCGTCTCTGGCTTTAGCATAGCTTCATTAACCGGCGTTTTTAACCCCTGCTACATCACGTCTCAAACGACGAAAACGTAATGCAACAAAACAAATATGGCTATTAAACGTTATTAGTAGGCGAGAAATACTCCCCCGCTACGGCAACTTGACCCGCGTGCCACCAGCGAATACACCGTACAAACCCTCGGCGCGATAGTATCCACGTACATATTCGTGCGCCGACGGATACAACGTACCCCAACGCCAGTAACGCTCACCACGTTCGACGTTCTCTTCGGCCAGCTCGATATCGCGCATCGAGAACGGCCAGGCTTCACTTGCGCCGAAGCGTGGCAACATCCCGGCCTTGCGCAGGCGGTGAATCGCGTGAAACGTTACCTCGGTGGAACCAAAGTGCTCGACAACTTCCTTGAGGACAATTACAGGGTGTGGGGAATAATCCCCAAAAATTTTGACGGCTGCACCGTCAGGACTCCATTGCTCGTTCATCGAAAACCTCCTATGTAAGAAATTTTACCAGCTCAACAACAATCTTAGTGTAACATACATCACACCGAAATTACGCAACACTCACCTTTAGTATAAACACCAGTTGGAAAATTATGTAAACACTCCGCGATTACGCGCATAATCACTCTATGACCTGCTGAAAGCTGACCGCTAAAAGCTGACCGCTACCGGCGCCTTCTGCTCCACAAACACCGGAACCACCCCCAACACCATCCACACCACGCACGGCCGCAGCTCCCGCTTCCCCAGGAACCAGAACAGCCCCTCACTCATCCGCAAATTGGCAAACCGTTTAACCAGCATTGCCTAATCCCTCCACGCCACCCGCTCGACCGCAGCTTGCAGATCTGCCGCGCTGGGCATCGTATAACGCCGCGTCGTGTCGAGGCTGGAATGTCCCAGCAATCCACCGACCCGGTCCAGCGGCACACCCTCATCCACCAGGTTCTTCGCCAGACTGTGTCGCAGCATGTGTGGCGTGATGTTCACATTCGCGCACATCCCGATATATTCCACCCGCCGCGCCACGGCCCGCGCAGTCAACTGGCCGCCCTTCTGCGACGTGAACAGCGGTTCGCTCTCCTCGCCACCGCGCACCTCGATCCACGCTTCCAACGCCTCGCGTGCATCCTTGTTCAGCGGCACGGTACGCGCCTTGTTGCCCTTCCCGGCCGTCACGGCCACACTGCCCGACCGTGGGCGGATCGTTATATCCTTGACCTTCAGCCCGGTTACTTCGGAGAGTCGCAGGCCGGTATTGGGCATCAGCACCACGATCGCCCGGTCGCGCCGCGCGCGCAGGATCCCCGGCGCGTTCGCATCATCACTGAACTTCAACGCTGCGAGCTGCACCCGCTCTTGTGCTGCGTTGAGGACCTTGTATTGCTCCTGGCGCGTCAACCAGCGCGGCGATTGTTCCACGATCTTGATGCCCTTGATCCCACTTGAAGGATCGCCGGCAGCGAGGCCTGCGTCCGTGGCCCACCGGCAGAACGCGCGCACGGCGGCCAGGTAGCTGTTGATCGTGCTCGGCTTCGCCTGGCGCTCGTCCTGCAAATAGCGCCGGTAGGCGCGCACGTCGAGCGGAGTAATCAGCGCCGGTTCCAGGTCCTTGCCGCGCACGCGCTCGAACCATGCGCGGAAGTCCGCCAGTCCGGTTCGGTACAAACGGATCGTGCGCTCAGAGCGATCCTGGTTCTCCAACCACCGTCCGAATGTCTCGTCGTAGGTGACGAGCGTAAACTGAGGCTGTGTCAGGCTCTTGCTTTCTACTGCGGTTTCTGTTACAATAAGAGTGTCCACCGTTTACCCCTTTCAAGTGAATGTTGGGCGCCGGGTCTGGTGATCCTGAGTCACCAGACCCAACTTTTTTATAATCGTGTCTCAATTGAGACATAAACATTATAAAACATTTTTCAGAACTTGTCAACCCCCAAATTTACCAAAAACCGGAATTCCCTTCAGAATCCCGGTTTCACTCTCTTCTCCCCGTCTGCCGTCTACCGTCTACCCAGATCCAATACCCCAACACCGCCAGCGCACCGCCGGCCGCCGTCCAATAGTCGCTGTCGCCTCCCAGGCCACCCAGGATCGCCAGTCCCGCCAACGCCACCAGACTCACGTAGACCCACCGTCGCGGCGATTCCCACAAACGCTTTAACATCGCTATGGCTGAAGCTGTGGATGCACTACCGCAGTGTCCGCCACAGTGTAAATATCTTTATATGAGAAATTGGCCCAATTGATCTTTCGCACCGTCGCTGCATCGAAATCCAACTGCACCACCTCAGTCTCTTCAACGTTACCGTATACATCCTCCGTTGGGAACGTTCCCACAATCCGCACATTCCCATAATTCGCGTCGGATTGGGCAATCGCCTTTAGAATGTTTGTGCAATCGAGCTGAGCACCACCGGCGCGTAGATCATCCGAGAAATTGTCACCGACCGCGAACTTCACGTAGACCCGGCCTGTGGCACTGCTGCTATCCGCGAATTCGCTAAGCCGGGATACGTCCTGCTCTCCTGCACCCAATGCTGCCTCGATAGCTCCTTGTAGCCCCGGCGCGACCGTCGGCGTCACTTTGGAGGCCTCCCCGCCACCCCACAAAATCACCAGCACCACCAGTACCAACACGGCCGGCGGAACCCACAGCGGCACGCGCTTCCCCGCTCGCTGGCGCGGCGCTTGCGCCTTTCGCACATTCTTTTTGCAATGCCGGCAAATCACCGTCAACTCATCGATCTCCCCACCGCAATACGGACAACGCAAATCGCTCATGATACCTCCGTTAACAGTCTTTTTACAGGCGAATTATACGCCCCTCTTCCCCCCTGTCTACCGTCTACTGCCTACCTTCTACGTCAGTTAATACCAGTTAGCAGGCGTTTTCCTGGCGCGTACTCTTTTTTAAGAAGAGGAGAGTACAAATATCTTTCTATCTTTAGAATTCTTTCTTTTCTTTACCCCTTCGCCGTTAATGTAAATACTTAACCGTGACGTCAATTTTGACATCACAGTTAAGTGTCTCTCCGAGAAGGTGATATCGGCCGATGTGTATCTCGGAAAGATTTACAAAATTGTGGGCAAAAAAGAAAACCCCGGATGGAGTAAACTTCCGGGGTTTTCTGTATTTGATGTCAAAATTGACATCAATTGATGTCAATTTTGACATCAAACTACTTGTAACTCAATCTGGTTCCCAGGGAGTTGGATCGATACTGTGCTGCACCAAGAAGTCGCGGTGTTGGGCCTGTAATTCGTCGGAGAGCTGCTGCACCTGTGAGGGCGTCAGCAACGGCAACTTGGTGACGACAGAAACGTAGTACGTCGTGTGTTTACCGTCGCCGTGGGCCTCGATGTGGACGATCCCCGCCTCGCGCAGCATATCCAGCGCGCCGGGGCGGTACACACCGCTCCTGGTCTCGCCTAGAACCGTATTCCGCGAACACGGCACCCGTTGCATAATCTCGCGGATCGGGATGTGCTGTAGCCGTGTCCATTCGCTGTTCGCGGCGTTTTTGTCCATTGCGCGGATCGTCGTGTAGACGAGAAACGCTTTACGTGCCTTCAGGTAGGGCTTCCAGAAGGTGTCCGCGTAATTACTCACCGGATACCAGCCTCCACCGGCTCGGCCATAGGTGTCGAGCTGCGGTATGTCTGGCTCATCTTCTGGTTCTGGGGAGATGCCTTGCAACGCCGCGATCTGCTCCTGGAGCAGCTTCCGTGTGGTGGGGTCGATGACCTGACGCAAGATAGATGCCAAAATGCCGACCGTGTTGCTCGCATCTTCCGAAGTCTCCCCTGTCACGTCGGAAGGCGCGCTGATCTGATGTGGCATCCGTTCCTCGATGACGAAGCGCGCCTCCGTACCGTTACCGCTTAGCCGGTGCAGCGTGCGCGCGATCACCGTGTAGAGCCGGTTCTCCAACCACTCTACCGCGTACCCGTTTTTGACGGCGATCACCAGCGTATCGTCGTCATCGTACCCCACGCACTGTGTGTCCCGCAACCACGTGTCGAACGTCGCGCGCGTCATCTGGAGCTCAAGCTCTCCAAGCGCAGCTTGCCATAGTCGTGATGGATCGACGCTGATCGTCATGCTCCCTCCGGGGGGGACAGAATGAGAGCTGTAGGCACCGGCAGCGCGGAGGTGATGCCGGCGATATCCAATTCCGCCGCTGTGTGCGGGATGCCGCCGGCGTCGGTCCCCGGCAGCTCCATAAACCCGAAGAGGGCGTGTGGGTGCATCTCGGCAGCGGTGAGGATCGCCTTCGTCAGATGCACGGCTACGCGCCCCATCTGGTAAATTGCCTGATCGCTGTGAGAACGTCGCTTGCTACCGAAGCTGGAGGCTTTCTCCGGCGTGCGACATTCCAGTGGAGTGAACAAGAATCGGTAGCTGTGATCGTTCCATGCAAATCGAATGAGCCACGCAACGGTGTTACCGCTGTTCCCTTGAGAGATCTGGTAATTCGTTGCCCCGAAGTTATCCAGCAGCTCTATAATCTCGGCCTGCGATTTCGCCGGATGTACCGTGGTCATCCAGTAATTCGCCTCTTCTGCGTAGCGTAAAGTCATAAGTCACCGTCTTCCGTTTCCCGTTAATGCTGCGCGCGGGCGCTGTTGCTCGACGAGCCGGGCCGGTAGCACCACGCGCGTGTCCTCGACGAGCACGCCGCCGGCAGGCCGCGTTTCGATCCGCCGCTGTAGTTCTCCATCCGTCATTTCATACAGCGCCAGCCGGTCCAATAATTCTCTCACTTCATCCATTGCTATTCTGACATAGATGCGCGCCTGGGCCTCGTTGAACGGATATTCCAACAGACCATGAGCTTGAATAAGAAATTCTAAAGCCCTATTCCGCATTGTTTCCCTCCTCCTCACCGGAAAACTGGCCAACTTGTAAAACGGTGGCCAACTCGGCCAACGGTGGCAAACGGTCTGTCAGCACGTGTGCGTTCTGTTGTGCAGGATCTTTGATGACCCATCCTCGCGCTCGCCACTCTGCCAGCAAACGCCTGGATTCATTCCGTTGGTATCCGTGCTCTTGCAATAGTGCAAGTGTCAACCGATCTCCGTCTGCGCGCGCCGCTTCAACAACCTGCATTTCCTGCTCGGTCAGCGCAGGACCGGGCTGCACCGTCGCGTCGATCAACACGCTCTTGTCCAGGTAATACGCCTGGAACAGCCCCCAGCGGTCGGAGAGGGCGAGGCCGGGCCGGTTCGCCGGGATGTTGACCGCCTCCGCACACTCCACCGCGCGCGCGACCTCTGCCGACCGCACGCGA
>JAKJAB010000226.1 GCA_022707725.1 Chloroflexota bacterium
TGGAACTACACCATTTCTCCGCGTTCGCCCGCCCAAGCCGCCTAGATTGAACGGGAAGTTATATTTTTACAGACCCTTAGTGTATCACCTATTGTCAATTTGTCAATAGAATGGGCAAATGATAGGATTTGTGCAAACGCGGCTTTTCAACCGCAGAAGCCATTGAGAAATATGTATTCTTTTCGCTCTCTGCGTTCTCAGCGGTGAAATTCAGGTAACTTGCGTAAGTCCTGGTAGCATTCTTCGCGCCTCTTCTGCCAGCGCGCGATGCGGCGCGACACTTTCCAGAAACTGGCGGCGCAAACCAGCGTCGTTGATGCGGTCCGCGCACGCTTGCAGATGCGCATAGCCCTGTCTGAGTATACTGTCCGCGCGTGGATCATCCAACGCTTGCAAGGCGCGATACGCGGTTAGATAAATCTGCGTGGGATCGCGCGCACCTTGCAGCGTGTGGCGCGATTGCACAGCGTCCGCGGTGAGATTGGGCAGCAATTCCTCGATGCAGACGCGGGCCTGCGCCAGATCGCCTTGACAAAGCCACGTTTGGGCCAGACCGGCAAGCGGTTCAGCGATCAGGTGCTCCTGGCGGAGCGCGCGGCGCAGCGCGAGCGATTCCGTGTAAGCCGTAACGGCCTCAGCGCAATCGCCCAGGCCCAGGGCCGCGTGCCCCAAAAAGAGCAGCGCGTATCCCTGGATGTTGGCGTCGTTGAGGCCCCGCGCCAGGTCGAGGGCCTGTTGGCTATGCCCGCGGGCGGCGGCATAGTCGCCTTCGCGGTAGGCCAGCCGCGCCAGGTTCACCTGGTCTTCGCAGCGTCCCGGTGGATCGTCCACCTCCTCGCTAAGACGGCGCGCCGCTTCGTAGTGCTGGCGGGCTTCGGCCAATTGCCCAAAGTGCCAGGCGATATCGCCGAGGGTGCTGTGCGCGATGCGCGCGCCGATGCGGTCGCCGATCGTCATCTTCAGATGCAGAGCGGATTCGCTGTAAGTGCGCGCCTGGGCGTAATTCCCTTGATCCACGAGTACGATGCTGATGTTGTTCAAGGTGGCGCTCTCGCCGCGTTTGTAATCGAGCGCCTGGTAGCGCGGTAGAGCTTGTTCATAGGCGCGCATGGCTTCGTCATAGTGTCCCAAGGACAGATGCACGTTGCCCAAATTGCGCAGACTGTCGACTTCAGTGTCCGGCAGATCAACGTGCCGCGCAAGGGATAACGCTTTTTCGAACAGCGGCATGGCGGCGTGATAATGGCCTTGACGCCACTCTGCCCGACCCCAACAGAGATAGGCTCGCGCCTCCGCGGCCGGCTTTTGGTACGTCTGTGCCAGTTCGACGCAGCGTTGCACGGTTTCGACCGCGCCGCTGTAGTTGCCGACTTGTTCCGCATATCTGGCCTGGCGCAACACCACATCCACTTTTTGCTCGCCTTGCGCGACGAAAAAGAGCAGTTGCAGGTCGTGGCGTTGCGCTTCGCGGTTCCCTTGCAAGTCGTAGACCATCTCACGGGCACTGAGGATTTCGTATTGGGTGGCTTTGTCGCGTGGCGGCGTCAATTCCATCGCGCGTGTCAAAAAGCGCAACGCCTCCTCGTTGGCGTATTCGTCCGCCGCGCGCCGGCCGGCCAGGAGCGCGTAGCGGCGCTCTTTGTCGGGGATTTCGGCCTGACCGTAATGGTAGGCCAGGTCGGCATAGAACGGCGCCAGGTTATCGGCGTGCAGCGCCTCGATGGCCTCGCCTGCCCGCGCGTGTAGCTCCCGCAATCGGGTGCGCAACTGCATCGTGTAGACAGTATCGCGGATCAAAACGTGTTTGAACAGGTAGGTTGTCATCCCAAAATCCTGGTTTGTGAGACTCGTGTCATTACACCCGCGACCAGATTTGTTCCTGTTCGGCGGCACGAACTTCCGCAGCGACATCGGCGGCGAGCATGTGCGCCAGAATGTGATCGTCGAATTCCCGGCCCAGCACGGCGGCGGCCTTGACGACGTCTTTGACGTTTTGTGCCAGCCGGTCGACGCGCGCGATCAACAACGCGTTGATCGTCGTGGGCACTTCCACGGGCAGACCGTGTTTGAGTCGCCACGCGCCGTGCGGCGCGCGTTCCAGCAGATCGTTTTCCCGGAAGTAGTAGAGGAACTGCTGGACGAAGAAAGGATTGGCCTGGGTGCGTTCTTGCAACAACGCGAGCAGGCTCTCATCGCTCTCGCCGTCCAGGATCGTTTCGGTCAATTGCCGTAACTCCTGAGGGAAGAGCGGCTTCAGGTCGAGCGTCAACGTGGGCGTGCCGGCAGGCAGCGGCAAGGCCGGCGGGCTGCCGTCGTCCAGGTAACGCGACGTGATCAGAATGAGGAACGGGTAATGGCTGACGTTGCGGCACAGCGTCGTCAGAACGTCCTGAGACGCTTTGTCGAGCCATTGCAAGTCTTCCAGCAGCAACACGACGGGTTTGAGGAACGTTTCGGCCAGTACCAGCGCCTTGAGCGCTAACAGGCTGTTTTGGTAGCGCAGTTCCCCTTCCAGCGATTCGTAGAGTGAGCCGGGCCAGTGCAGTCCCACCAACGCCCCCAGCACCGATTGTACGCGGCGCAATTCGGCTATCTGGATCGTGAGCGCCTCGCTTGTGCGCGGATCGGATTCGGCAGCGCGGCGCGCCTGGAGAGCGGCGAGCAATGCCCGGTGCCGCGCCTCGAACCGTTGTTTGTTTTGTTCGCTCGAAGCGTCCGGCGCCTGGTCGTAATACCGTTTGAGGAAGTAGGTGAACGGGTTGAATGCCTGGCGCAGGATTTGATCGATCTGGGCGGTGAACCACGTCACCGCGTCGCGCTGGCGCAGTGTCTGCTCCAATTCGTAGGCCAGATGCGACTTGCCCAATCCGGCTTCTCCGGTGATGCTCACCACGCCGCCAAACTGCCCCGAGAACAGCGGTTGCACAGCCTCGAGCACGCGCGCCAGTTCGGTTTGCCGTCCGATCAACGGTTGCTCGAAGAAGGCAGGTCCCCCGGTTTTGCGCCCGCTGAGTTGATAGGTCGGCTGTGGTTGCGCAAACCCTTTGTAAGGGCGTTCGCCTAGATAGGTTGTTGTGATCGTTTTGCCGTTTGCTGCTTGCGCCGACAGGTAGATGTCGCCCCAGGCTGCTCCCGTGGTAAGCCGCGACGCGAGATTGACCACGCTGCCAATCGCCGTATATTCGCATCGCTCGGCGCTGCCGATGATCCCCGCGTAGATGACGCCGTAGCTCACGCCTGCGCGCCAGCGGATCGCCTGCAACGTCGAAGCCTCGGTCTGCTCCCGCAGCGCGATCAAGAAGTCGGTAGCGCGTTCCAGATCGTTTTCGTATGCAATCGGCGCGCCGAAGAGAATGAGGATCATCGGGCCTTTGTCGCTGGCGTCGAGCTTGTTGAAATAGCCGCCGTGGTTCGTCACCGTGTTGAGGATCGTGGTCACGAAGGGATCGATCAGCGCATCGACCTCCGGCGCAGGATCGAAGGAGATGAAGATGTTGACCACCTGGCGGAATTCGCCGCGCCAGGTTCCGGCGCTTCCGCTGCTCGTGACGAGATCGACTACGGCGTCCAGCACGAACGATTGGAGCGCGTCACGTGATAATGCGGGGGGTGCAATCCCTGCTGTTGGGCGTGACGGAGACGGCAACGAGGACAGCACGATCAGCTCCTCGCGCGGTTCGCCGGTGACCTCGGCGGCGATAACGGACCATATCAGTTTGTCCGCGATCACCTCGCCCACGCCAGCCCGGCTTTCCGCGTAAGTGCATCCGGCGATTGCCGCCCCGTCGAAGTAGTACGTATAGTGGTTGTTTGCCCCCAGGATGCGCCACTGCACCGGCCCATCCGAAAGCCCGATCCGCGCGCTGAAACTGAAATCGCCGTAGCGGGTGGAGATCGTCCCCTGCTGTTGGAGGGACGCGAGGATTTGCGCAGCGGTTTCGAGCGCCGCGCTGCGTGCCCGGTTGGGATCATCCTCGTGCGGGAAGAGCGCCAGGAAGGCGTCGCCCACGAAGGCCGCAATCCAGCCGTTGCGCGCGTAGACCTCGCCGACCAGGGGATTGAACACACGGTTGAGCGCATCGGTGAGCGCTTCCGCCCCGCCTTTGCCGTGCTGCATCAACGTCTCGGTGAGCCGTGTAAAGCCGGTGACGTCAATGAAGAGCGTCGCCGCGTCAAAGCCTCCGGCTCGTTCCCCCCGGCTGAAGCGCTCGTGGATAAAGTGTGGGATCAGATTGTGCATCATACGCCCCTTGCATGATTGATCGGCGTGATGCTTTAGTTATACTGCAAAACTGAGTTGCGGCAACCTCCGCGCCTTGTTGACTGAGCCTACCGCCGCGTCGCCATCTCCCGCGCCCCGTCGATCAATAGCTTCGTGTCCAGCCCGATAGAGATGAAGCGGAAGCCTTCCGCCACGCGCTGCGCCACCTCGCCGGGCTTGGGATCCACGATGAGCAGCCCTGGCGTCACGCCCGCATCCTGCGCCGCACGCACGACGCGCGCCATCGCCGCTTCCACCTCGGGGTGATACACTTGGCCAAGTAACCCCATCGTGCCGGAGAGGTCGTAGGGGCCGATGAAGACAACGTCCAGGCCGGGCAACGCGCAGATGCCTTCGATGTTGTGCACCGCGTCGATGTGCTCGATCTGCAAAGCCACCAGCGTCTCGGCATTGGCCGTGGCGACGTAATCCTCGAAGGCCGCGCCATAGGCGTGCGCGCGCCCGATGCTGATGCCGCGCTCGCCCTGCGGCGGATATTTGGCGTAACTGATCGCCCGCCGCGCATCCTCCACGGTGCGAATCATCGGCACGATGACGCCCTCCGCGCCGGTGTCCAGCGCCCACTTGAAGTGCTCCGGCGCGCTGATTGGCAGGCGGAACAACACGGGACAACCGCATCCCTGGATCACCTGCACGTGCTCCAGCGCCGCCGGCCAGTCGAAGACGCCGTGTTCGATGTCCAACACCACCCAGTCGAACCCGGCCTGTGCCAGAATTTCGCTGACGACCGGATGCCCGATCATCTGCCACGTGCCGATGCTGCTCTCCCCGTGCGTGAGTTTTGCCTTGATGCGATTGTGCATGTCCTCATCTCCTTTTTATAAACTGCTAATCTCGCCAATCTGCGCGAATCTCTAAAGAGTGAGCGAAGATTCTGCGAATGCAGACATTCGCGTGATTCGCGGTAGAATTTTTATCCTCGTTCGTGTGGAATCTCACAGGGCCATCTTACTTTTTTACAATTGGCAGTGTCAACAGTGCGTGCGGGACGACCAGTACGTCCAGGTTGCTGCCTAAATCCGCAGAGACAATCCGCAGCGCTTCATTCATCGTTTGCGCCGGGATCATTTTACATGCGGCGACGATCTCCGGGCGCTCGCTGCCGACGATGATGACGCGGCATTGTTCCAGGATTTTCGCCATCACAAACGCCCGCTGGGCGCCGGGCGGGTAGCCGTTGGCGCGCGCGTCATCGAGGATGAAGCGCACGTCGGGCGCGTTAGCCATCGCCGCGAAGAAGCGCTGCTCGCCCACCCCCTCGCCGGCGCCTTCCTGGCAACGCGCCGGCGTGATGTAGTAACCGCCGGGTCGCACCACGGGCGTCGGCGCGAAGTGCAGGTACGACGGCGCGCGGCTGGCCTGGTAGAGGTTGGCGTCCTTCGGAAAGCCGACGCCACCAATGGCGACGTCCACCTGCTGTGGGATCGGGGCTTCGTATAGCGCCCGCGCGAATTCGACCAGCCGCCGGTGTGTCTCGGCCGGCTCTCCGGCCATGACGCATACGACGCGCCCGTTATCGTCTAGCACGACGTTGAGGATGAAGCGCAGTCCTGCGCGCAGCGCCGCCTCGGTGATTGCCTCGTGAAACGGATTCCCCTCGATTTGCCCCAGGCGCGTGTTCGGATCGTCCACGAAGCGTGGGCCGTGGCTGTAGGCGATCAGCGTCTCGCCCGCCGCGCCAACCGCCACCGTCTTGCGCCCGCCCGAATAGCCAGCGTACTGGTGCGGCTCGACGATCCCCGTGGCGATAAGCAGGTCGGCGTCGTAGGCCGCCTTATGCACGGAGAGCGGGATGCCGTTGACCTCGCCCAAATC
>JAKJAB010000227.1:0-245 GCA_022707725.1 Chloroflexota bacterium
ATCGATTGATTAATCAAATTGTAATACCGAACAGGGTAAATGTCAATACAGATGCCCTGAATCTATCGCAGATTCAGGATATTTGCATTACTTCTTGAACTCCGAATTCCGCACATTCACTCCATACCCCACCGAGCCGGTGCTGAACTCGCGGGCGGGCGCGGTTTCATCCACGAGGACATTCTCCGGGTCGTCCGCGTCGACGATGAGGACGCGCACTTTCTCAACGGCGAGCGCCTTCTCCT
>JAKJAB010000227.1:255-6015 GCA_022707725.1 Chloroflexota bacterium
GTTGTACAGACGTTTGTCAGCAGTCCAGAAATCGGCGTCTAGACGCTCGCATAAGGCCAGGTAATGGGCGTCGTAAGCGGCGGCTAATGAAAACTCTTGCGCCATGCGCAATGCGCGATGCGGTGGACATCTTCTTGCTGCCGACGAGGATGATGTTCACGCCGACGGAGAATTGCGGCTTGGTAGAACCGGATTCGGTATTGCGGATGATAGGCATAGTGTACCTCCCTTGATAACAGTCTCAACGGATTGAACGGATGCAACGGAAAAATCTCCGTTAGATTCCGTTGAATCCGTTGAGCGTAAATTTCTATAGAACAGGTCAGTTTCAGGCGCGGTGACGTTGGTATTCGCGCCAATACGGCGAGAGTTTGAGCATCGAACGTCGCGCGAACGGGCGCGCCAACGGCACGAAGTATTTACGCCAACCCAACAGCGCGGCAATCTCGCGCACAATGTCATCAAAACTGGCGCGCTGGTACTGCAAGAGACGCTGGCTTTCTTCCGTGTCCAGCCAATCGGTGACGTATTCTTCGGTGGTGAACGCCTCGTCGGGCAGCGCGCCGATGCCCATCGCCGTCAGCAGCTGCCCCAAAAACTCGCGGTACGTTATCTGGCAGCGCGCGCCGCCGCCGATGAGCCACGTTTTTCCCCATACCGCATCGCAATGGAGCGCGTTCGCCAGGGCCAGGGCTAAATCGCGCGGGTGGATGACTTCAATGCGCGAGTCCAATCTAATCTCGTACATAAGGGGATGCGCTTTGCGCAACGCGATGTGCGGGACGTCGGAGAAACGGAAAATCGTCCAGGTCAGAGAGGTAGCCTTGACCATTGCCTCACAGGCGATTTTGTGCTCGGTGTAGGGGTCGGTAGCGAAGACGGGGTCGGTCACGCGGCGCGGCGGTGGAAGGTGTCGCGTGTGGCCGAACAGGTCGAAGGTGGAAGCGAGCAGGAATTTGGGCGGCGGCGCTTGGGACTGCGCCGCTTCCAGCAGGTTGCGCGTCCCCTCGACGTTGACCTGTCGCGCCAGTTCCGGCTGCTCATTGCTGAACGGCGGAATTACAGCCGCCAGGTGGATAATGACGTCACAGCCGGAGACGGCCTCTTGCACGGCAGCCACGTCGCGCACATCGCCCCACAACACTTCGACGCGGTCGCCAAAGCGCGCCGCGACGGCCTCGGTGTGCGCATTCCGTATGTCGAAACAGCGCACGCGATGTCCCTGCTGCAACAGCTCCGCAGTGGTATACGAACCAATATGTCCAAATGCACCAGTCAACAGTACTTTCATGTGAAGTCCTCATAAACGATTGTAAGATGCAGGATGCAAGGTGCAGGGTTCTGTCTTGCCTCATGCTTCCAATTCACCGAGCATCTCGGCGAGCAGATCGAAGCCGCCTTGCCAGAAATCCGGCGACGTCATATCGAAGCCGGCTTCGCTGATGATGTGGTTGGGACTGGCGGAGCCGCCGTAAGCGAGGATGCGCAGGTAGTGCGGCTCGAAGGCCTTGCCCAGTTCCTTGTACTTGCGGTAGAGCGCCAGCACGAGCAGGTTGCCGAAGGCGTAGGCGTAGCAATAGAAAGGTCGGTCGTAGATGTGGGGGATCGCCAGCCACTCATAGCGGAAATCGTCGCTCACGTCGAGCGCGTCGCCGAACTGCTCGCGCAGGTTGGCGAGATACGCCGCGTACAGGTCGTCGGGTTTCGCGCCGTCCACGATCTTATGGTGCGCCTGCTTCTCGAAGATGACGAAGTACGCTTGCCGGACAATCGTGGCGTAGCTCCCGTCCAACAGCGTGCTGATGAGCGCGCGCCGCACGGCGGGATCGGTTTCCTCCGCCAGCAGCTTGTCGTTGAGCAGCATTTCGCCGAAGACCGACGCCGTCTCCGCCATCGGCAGCGACGAGTGGAAGGTGAGCGGGGAGTGATCCGCCGCCATCATCGCGTGGACGGCGTGCCCTAGCTCGTGCGCCAGCGTCGAGACATCCTGAATCTTGCCCTGGAAATTCACCTGCACCCAGGGTGTGAGCGTGGGCAGCGGGCCATAGCAGAACGCGCCGTCCATCTTGCGCGGACGGACTTCGCTGTCGAGATGTTCGGCCTGCAGTACGCGCATCGCGTGATCGGCCAGCGTGGGCGAGAAGGCGCGGTAAGCCGCATCCACCATCCGCGCGGCGGCGTCGAAAGTGTACGTCTTTTCCACCTCGGCAAGCGGCGCGTACAGGTCGTAGCGGCGCAGGCGCTCCACACCCAACGCCCGCGCCTTGAAGCGGAAGAATCGCTGGAAGAGCGTCACGTTGCGGTGGATGACGTCCAGCAGGGTCTCCACCACCGCGTCGGGGATGTCGTTTTCGAGATTGCGCACGCTGATCGGACTGGCGAACGCGCGCAACTTCAGGTTCTCGGCCTGCCAGTCGCGCACGCGGGCGGCGTAGACGTAGGCCAGCACGTCGGCCTGGGTCTCGTAGACACGGTACAACTCCTGGTACGCCGCCGCGCGCAGGTCGGGATCGGGGCTGGTGACGTAGAACGACAACTGCCCGCGCGTCAACTCCCGCTCCTCACCATCGACGGTGAGGTGGAATTTGAAGGCGTTGGTCAGCATATCGTAGAGCGTCTTCACCGCCTGGATGCCGTTGACGTTCTTGATATTGATGATCTTCTCCTCAGCCTCGCTGAGCGTATGCGGCTTGAAGAGGCGCAGGCTTTCCAGGTAGTAGCGCACGTCGCCGGAATTCGCCATCAGCCGCGCCGCAGGTTCGTCGTCCAGCGCCTTCCACCACAGTTCGAAGAAGAGCAGGCGGTTCTGCAAGTCCGCGCCGAACTGCTGCACGCGCGCGCGAAAGGCCAGCGCGTCCTGGTTGGCGGTGTCTTCCGAGAACCAGAGATAGGCGTAGGCCATCAGCCGCCCGGCGTCGGCGTAAAGCTGCTCGAGGCGGGCAAGGATGTCGCGGAACACGTCTTCGGCCATATCCGCCGCGAGCCGGTCACGCAGGGCCTCGACCTCACCAAGCCGGGCTTCGATGCCGGCAAAAAACTGCTCCACCTCCGGCGTCCCGGCCGGCGCGAGCAGGTCATCCAGTTTCCAACGTTGTGGTATGTATGTCATAAAGTCCTCCTAAAAAATATCTCAGCGGATTGAACGGATAAAACGGAATTATTTCCGTTAAAATCCGTTCAGTCCGTTGAGGATTTGAGTTTCTTGTTAAAAAGGCCGCCGCGCCCAGCCACAAGCGCGATAAGCGCGAGGAAGATGACAGTCAGGAGCAAATCGCGGGGCCACAGGCTGCGGGCGTATTCAGAGCAGTAGCCGACCAGTTTAATGATCCACAAAACGACCTGATACGCCAGCGCCAGGCCCAACGCGCCGCCAGTGCTTTTACGCCGCCAGGCAATGATCGCCGCCGCGAGGAAAATGAGGCCCAGCAGCCCGTACACCGCGCCCAACAACGGCAGCGACAGAGACGTCGGGTACTCGACCAGCGCGGGCGCGATGTACGCCGACATCCCCGCGCGGATCAGATTCGCCGCGCCGAAAACAATCCAGAGCACGATTATTGCAAGCACACGCCAGTGTTTCAACACACCGGCATTGTACAGTAGGCCGGGCAAGATGCAAGACGCAGGGGGCAGGGGGCAAGATTCCTGCTTCTTGCATCCTGCATCCTGCTTCTTGCACCCTGCTTCTTGCATCCTGCATCCTGCTTCTTGCATCCTTTACAGCTTGCGGGCGATGAAGAAGAGGTATGCCCCCTGTTCTGGCAGCGGCTCTTCGTAATAGCGACGCAGGAGCGCAGCGGTCAGCGCCAGATTCCAGCGTGTGGGGACGAGCAACCAGCGTCCGGTGAGCTTCTTCGCCAACACACAGGGCAACCCTAGCGGATGTCCCCACTCCAGCGTCGCCAACGCCGCCGGGGAGAAGTAGCTCCACCAGCGTTCCACGCGCAGGTCAACGCGAAAGAGGCGCTCGGCCCACTCTTCGGGCGTGTTGTAGTAGCGGTGGCGCGTGATGCGGTCGAAGAGGCGACGGTAGGCCTCGGCCAGACCACGCAGGCGCAACGCGTCCAATATCCGCGCTATGGAGAGGAATTGCCGGAAATTTGGCCCGGGCACGCAAAAGTAAAACGCGCCGCCCGGCTGGAGCACACGCGCCACCTCGCGCACGACCGGTTCCACGTCGCGGATATGCTCCAGTACGGAGTTGCTGACGACCGTGGCGAAGTGCGCGTCCGGGAACGGCATACGCGCGCCGTCGGCGTGGGTGAGGATGCGATAGGCGTCACGGGTACGGGCTTCGCGCAGCGGCCCTGCCCACGGGTCCAGCCCCACATCCAGCTTGTGCTCGAACGCGACCGTTGCAAAGTGACCGTCGCCGCACCCCAAATCGAGTACCGGCGCGGGCATCGGCAAGTCGGCGTAGAAATCCACCTCCACCGCGCGCAGCAAGGCGCGAAAAGCGGGCAAATCTTGTAGTTGTTGGTCAAAGGTATCGTGTGGCATATATCTCCCTCTATTCGCTGTCAGCTTTCAGCCATCAGCTTTCTGGCTGATGGCTGAAAGCTAATCGCTGATCGCTTCTGTTGTGAATGGGCACAGATCACCCCAGGTATACGTCGGATTGTCGTACCCGAAGCTGTTGAGAAAATCCAAAACATCTTGCGCTTCTGGCACGCGGATCGCCTCGGCGCAGGCCATTGGGACATTGCCGTGCGCGTTGTAGCTGTCCACAAACCGCCGCGCCAGTGTGGCAACGGCGTATCCCGCGGTTCCAGGTGAGAAAGTATCCAGCAGGTGATCGTAGTAAATCTGGGCATTTGATGCATTCTGCAACTGAAGTTCAACAAGCAGCAGTCGCCAGTCAACCAGCGCAGCAAGCCAGTGCTCTTCCTCATCGCGGCTGATGTGGACGGCCCAGGCTTTCAATATTTTGTCGTCGCGCACCCGCAGATAGGCATCAAGCGCATACGCATAACGCCCGGCGAACAACGCTTCGTCCCCGTCGCGGAAGACGTGATAGCGATAGACCGCCGGCCCGGCCAGAGTTGCCGTAACGGTCAGCCCGTCGCCGGCCCAGGCCAACGTCGTCGTCACCGGGCGCTGCGGGCCGGCATCGACCGTTCCACTGCCCTCACTGCCCACAAAAATCCGCCCGTCCTGCAAAGCAAAAGCCGCGTCAACGAACGTGAACGTCTCCCCCACGCGCTCCTGGAAATCTCGACCTGCCCACGACCAGACGCGCAGTGTGTGCCAGCAAGTCTGCTCACCGCACGCGATTTCGCTGAAGATCAGGTCTGCTAGCCCATCCAGCGTCACGTCCGCCGCGCCGATAAGGTCGAGGCCGAACCACGCGCCCGGCGCGTAGGCGTAGAGCGTCCGCACCGTCCCCTCGCGGCAGGAGTAGATCGCTAACGTGCTTTCGGGTGGAGATCGGCGCGGGCGAGCGTTTCGCCCGTTATGGGTTTCGCCTGCCAACTGTTAAGCAATGCAGGGATACGCTTGGGATCGCCGCCATCGGCCAGATAAAGGCGCAACGTCTCGGCGTAATCGCCGAAGGCTGCCGGACGCACCGGGAATGCCACATCGCGCCGTGCCGGGCAAAGATCGGCGCCAAGCACGGGAGAAGGCACAATCGCCGGGGGGGACATGGGCGTATTGGCCAGCGTCCGCTCCGGGATGATCAAGGGCACGGGGGACGTAGAATGATGGCATCCCAACAGGATGCTCGTCAGCGCCAAAAACAAAATCCATCGCCACCACATA
>JAKJAB010000228.1 GCA_022707725.1 Chloroflexota bacterium
CACGCCAAAGCGCGTCTGCCGGGTGCCTTCGCGCGTCGTCGCGTATGCGCACAGGCGAAATCGCCCGGTTTCCTGCCAACCGACTGGCTTCGCCTTCGTTGAGAACGTGACCGTGACCGTTGGCATGGCGTTGCCGCCGGTGTGCGCGTCAAACAGCGCCGGATATCCCTCGGCGACATTCAGCACCCGCGGATAACCTCGGCGTGCTTCACGTTCGACGCAGACGGCGTCATTCATGAAGCGGCGGTGAAGTGCCGTTGCTCTCGCTGCCATGTTATCTACATTGTCAGGTAGCAGGCTCATCGTCACACGGTACTCCAGCGGTCGCAGTCGAGAATGCCCGACGATTGCTTAGCTATGCGCAACTCCTCACGGAGGCTGCGCGCAATCAACCGGCCTAATATGCGAAGGCCAAGTTGTATAACCTCACCAGGCATGGTCTGTGCATCTGGTTCCTGCACTTCCGCTGGCCTGCTGCCAGTTGGAGCCGAACCCGGCCAATCTCTATAACTATCACTTATCCTATCACTCATGGGGCTTATATTACATAACAAAAACTCATCTGTCAATAGCCCAGGTTATGGAATGCAGAAAAAATTACGCACAAACCTGCTTACTCCCTTGACGTTAACCTTATATTCATATAAGATGTACTTGTATCGGAGGTGCTGTAGTGACGATCAATCAACGAATCAAAGAGCAGCGTGAGCGCTTGGGGTGGACTCAAGCGGCGTTAGCCGAAGCGGTCGGTATGACGCAGGCCAACATCAGTCATATTGAGCGCGGGAAGGCGCAGGAACTGACGGCGACGACTATTACGCGGATCGCGGAGGCGCTGAATGTCTCTGTCAGCTACCTCTTCGGTGAAGAGCCTGCGGCAGAGCAGCAGTGGAAAGAATTGCGCCAAGATCCCACACTGCGCCATCTCGTCCAAAATTACGAGCGACTCTCGCCAGCCGGGGAGATTGTTCTATACGAGTTGTCAAGGGCGGTACTTTTCGTCGATGGCGAGGAAGGCATCTACAAACGATTCGGCCTTACTGAACGTAACGACCCGATTTCCGTGCCGCATTTGCTTGACGAAGCAATACAGTACCTGGCAAACATTCTCTACCAGCGCAGCCTGACGCTGGAAGAGCGCGAGCGGATGGAAGCTGAAGCGACGCGCGCAGATCATGAATGGGAAGATCATCGCCCTGACCCAGACACAAATGAGTAGGCTAGGCGACCATCAGCCGGGAGAAAAGTTATGCGTGTTGCCCTATATGCACGAGTCAGTTCAGAGAAGCAGGCGGAGAAAGAGACGCCCATTGAAGGCCAGCTTAATGCCTTGCGGAAGTATGCTGCTGACCGAGGATGGGACATTGTCCGCGAATTCATCGATGAGGCCGAGAGCGCTCGTACCGCGAACAGGCCGGCGTTTCAGGAGATGATCACGCTTGCGAAACGTCGACAGCATCACTTCGAGGCGATCCTCGTGTGGAAATTTTCCCGGTTTGCACGGAACCGCGAAGATTCGGCCGTCTACAAGTCCCTGCTTCGTAAGCACGGCGTTGAGGTGATTTCCATCAGTGAGCCGGTTGACGATTCGGCCGTTGGTCGTCTACTTGAGGGAATGATCGAGGTAATCGATGAGTTCTACTCCGCGAACCTGGCACAAGACTGCTTACGTGGCCAACGTGAAAACGCGCGCCGAGGATTCCGAAATGGGGCGCCTGCCCCAATTGGTTACCGGCACGTGAAATCAATTGTCGGCTCAGCGGAGAAGTCACGACTCGATGTAGATGAGACATACGCGCCGATTGTCAAGCGGATATTTACACTGTGTCTTTCGGGTTATGGCGCAAAAGAGATTGTGAAGACGTTAAACGGCGAGCACGTGCCTACGCCAACCGGGAAGCGGTGGAGTGTGCAACGCGTCCTCTATGTCCTCCGGAATGAAGTCTACACGGGTACTTTGGTCTGGAATCGGGATAACGTCCGCGGTGGAAAACGCCGGAAGGGCGCCGTCGAGGATGTCGTTCGTGTTGATGACGCTCATCCCGCGCTCGTCGATCGGGAGAGCTTCGAGAAAGCCCAAACGTTGCTGGCCCAGCGGCATGCTGCGCAACTTCCACCGCGAAGTGTCAGTAGCAGTTACCTGCTAAGTGGGATCATCTATTGCAGCCAGTGCCATCGTGCGATGAGCGGCGCATCAGCGAAATCAGGCCGATACCACTATTATGGGTGCACCGGGCATATCAAGCAAGGTAAGGTTACGTGTGGCGCAAAGCAAATTTCGCAAGAGACGCTCGAAGCAGCCGTCATCGAGCAGTTGAAGATCAATGTGTTAACAGAGGGCAATCTAACTGAATTGGTGCGCGTCGTCAATGATGAACTCGGACGGCTGAGGATGGAGTATGAAGAGCAGCTTGCTGCCATAGCAGAACGTCGCGAAGAGACCCAGCGCAGACTCGACAAGCTTTATGCGGCGCTGGAGAGTGGGAAACTGGAGGTCGATGATATTGCCCCTCGTCTGAAGGCACTCCGCGCAGAGATACTGGAACTTGACGATCAGCGCCGGAACCTCGAAGCCGAGATAGAAGAAGAGGAAATCCTTATGGCCGATCCAGCCATTGTACGAGCGAGGGCTGTGGCACTTCGTGAGATGCTGGAAAAAAGTGCAATCATCGAACGCCGGGCTTTCATCCACACGTTCATCAAACGGGTTGAAGTGGGGCCAACAGAAGTAACCATTGACTACACGATCCCGCTGGGATCCGACACAGTTAAGCCACACACACGGGAAGTTCTGTCTTTAGGAAGGAATGGTGGTGCATCAGTGCCTTATACTCGAACAAGCTGCCATCAATCCGAATATTTGAGATAACGACGATGATCCGAACTGGACGATGACCATTATGACATTGTCATGACCAGCCCAAACGTTTCTCCGCTTTCCTGCTCCAAGAATGCCTTGAGCTGCTTCACGGGTTCCAGCGCAAGCGCCTGGCGCACGTACTTGTCTTCACCGTAGGCGTTGTTATTACCTGATATCTGGAGTTGAAAGGCATACGTACCGAATTCTTCTTCGGTATAATGGTGAGTTAAACGTTCAGGACCGATGGTCACACCAAAATCCCAGGGTCCAAAGTCACCACGTACATCCTCGGTGATCAAGTCAAATGCTTGGCAGAAGGACTCACGCCATTCATTAGAGTCGAGGAAAAACATATATACAGCAGGACGTGTTCCGCTGGGGAGAGACCGATGTCTCGCAATCTCAGCGAGAACTTGCTCTACCGGCACATCGCGTAAATCAAAGATCGACTCGTTTTCTTCATCCTCATCGACTTCCCAATCGAGCACACGTGCAAAGACGGAAAAGAACCACACCTTGCCACCGCCGATATATTCACATAGTTTGCGTAAGTAGTCGGCATCTGGTTGCCAGGAGGGATTATTCACCGGCACGAAATGGAGGGTGGACTGGATCGACATATGATACCTCCGATATCAAAGTTGGGGCCTACTCGGTCGTGATAGCGAAGTATACCACGCCCACGGGGGACTGTCTCGCATTTTGCCCGTGGGGATGCGCGCCGCGCGCGCCCGACCATCTGGCGTTGATGTGCCTGAGTGGTCCCGGTCGCCATCGGAAAATGCGTGACTGTACCCCGAGGCTTGAGGAACGCACGGAGGCCCGGGGTACAGTCACGCATTTTCCCCGCACCGACGCCACCGGACAGGACCACCATCCTGCATCAGCGGGCCTTCTGGGGGGAGCTGCGAGCGTTTTCATGCACCAGAAAGCCTTCTCCGGCGTTTTGCTGCAGCGCCGTTATTGTTTTTGCCAGAAAAACATGGTAGTATTTCTGGCAAAACATCATGGGCAAGCATCAATCTTCGATAGACAACCAGATCATGCGACGCATCGTCGAACATGGGGAAGGATGGGTGTTTACACCATCTCACTTCCTCGACCTTGGCAGTCGGGGTGCGGTCGACACGGCGCTGAAGCGCTACAAGCACGCGGGTGCCATCCGGCAGATCGCCCGCGGCTTGTATGAGTTTCCGCGCCGGCATGCGTTGATCGGTCAGGTCGCGCCGTCCGCGGATGCCATCGCGCAGGCGGTGCAGGGTCGCGACGCCATCCGCTTGCAGCCGTCGGGCGCGTATGCGGCCAATCAACTGGGGCTGTCCGCGCAGGTGCCGATGAAGATCGTCTTCTACACCGACGGTCCCACGCGCCGGGTGACGGTGGGCAAGCAGCAGATCCAGCTCAAGCACACCACGCCGCGCACCATGGCGACGGCGGGCCGCATCAGCGGCGTGGTGATCCTGGCGCTGCGGCACCTGGGGAAGGCGCATGTGGACGAAGGGGTCATCGCCACCCTGCGCGCGCGCCTGTCTCCCGAGGAGAAGGCGCAACTGCTCGCGGACGTGCGCTATGCTCCCGCCTGGGTGGCTGCCGTGCTGCGCCGTATTGCCGAAGAGAAGGAGTGAACGAACATGGATGCGTTGCACCGTTGGTGTCTCCTCTTGGTTTCGCACGAAGACGCATGGTTCGGTCAGACCTTCGAATCATATTTGACGCTATCCATGCGCTGTGCTACCATATTTTCACTTCAGCCGGAGGTAATCCATTGAGATTCTAACGGAACCGAACGCACACGATATCCTTGTGTTCTCCTGCCAGATCGCTTGAGCGATACGGCACTTGGTGCGTTCAAATTCCGTGATTCTCTGGTGGCCTCGGTAACCATACCATGACACGCCACGGGAGACCGTGGCTTTTTTTACGCCACCGCCGCGGAAATGCGACCGCCAGCATGTATCAAGTTGTGTCTCTCTGGAGGGTTGCTATGCTATTAGCTTTTCACCATGTCACGTTTACCCATAACGGCGCAATTTCCCCGTTACTGGAGGATATGTCTGCCCATTTCCCGCAGGGTTGGACGGGTATCGTGGGGCCGAACGGCGCGGGGAAGACCACCGTGCTGCATCTGGCTGCGGGCGACCTTTCTCCGCAGTATGGGACGATCCGACGGCCCGAGCGCATGGTCTTTTGCCCGCAGCGCACGGATGATGCCCCGGCGCTGCTGCCGCAATTCCTCGCCGAGATGGACGCCGATGCCTGCGTGCTGCGCGGCCGGTTGCGCGTGGGAGAGGATTGGACGGAGCGTTGGTCTACGCTAAGCCATGGCGAACGGAAGCGCGCGCAGATCGCCGTCGCGCTCTGGCAACAGCCAGATGTCTTGCTCATCGACGAGCCGACGAACCATATTGACCTCGCCGCCCGTGCGTTGCTGGCGGAGGCGCTCACCGTCTTTCATGGCATCGGCCTGCTGGTGAGCCATGATCGTGAATTGCTTGATCTGCTCTGCAGTCAATGCCTCTTCCTCGACCCGCCGCAGGCGGACATGCGTCCGGGGGGGTATACGAACGCCGCCAATGAAGCGCGACGTGAAGAAGAAAGTCGGTTGGCCGAGTGGAAGATGGTAAAACACCAGCTCGGACGCATCTCCGCCG
Organism: Chloroflexota bacterium; assembly: GCA_022707725.1. Classification (GTDB taxonomy): domain Bacteria; phylum Chloroflexota; class Anaerolineae; order B4-G1; family SLSP01; genus DSWT01. The sequence goes on from JAKJAB010000228.1 coordinate 5,512, forward strand.
AGTCGCAACGCCGTCACGCCGAAGCAGCCGGCGCTGACCGCAAGAAATCCAAGCGCAAGTTGGCACGCGGTGATAGCGACGGCCGCGCAAAGCTTGATCAGGTCCGCGTGTCCGGCAAGGATGGGCAGGCGGGGCGCTTTGCCAACCAGTTGGATGGCCGCGTGGCGCAAACGCAGGAGCGCCTATCCTCGCTGGAAGTCAAGAAGCGGTATACCGCGAATTTCTGGCTGGAGGGCTCTACCTCGCCGCGCGACCGGCTCTTCACAATCCCGGGTGGCACCCTCGACCTGGATGGCGCGCGCCGACTCGTCTTCCCGGAACTCACCATGTTCCGCCATGACCGGATTGCTATTACCGGCGCGAACGGGCTGGGCAAAAGCACGCTCATCCGGCATATTATTGGCCAACTCACCGTGCCGGAGGAGCACCTCATCTACCTGCCGCAGGAGATCGACCTGGCGCGGACGCGGGAAATTATGGCGGCGGTGCAGCAACTCTCGCA
>JAKJAB010000229.1 GCA_022707725.1 Chloroflexota bacterium
CCTCGAATTTTCACTTGATGGTCGAGGCGTTGCACGAATTCGAGGACGCCGTCTTCCAAGTAGCGGGCCATGTCGCCGGTTTTGTAGAGCCGCGCGCCCGGCTCCGCCGAAAACGGGTCGGCGACGAATTTCTCGGCGGTGAGCTGCGGGCGGTTGAAGTAGCCGCGCGCCAGCCCCACGCCGCCGATGTGGAGTTCGCCGGGGACGTCCACGGGGACGGGCTGCATGGCCGCGTCGAGAACGTGCAGGCGGACGTTGCCGAGCGGTCGCCCGATGGGGACGGTGGGCGAGTCGCCGATTCCGGCGACGGGATAGCACGCTGCCCACACGGTCGATTCGGTGGGGCCGTAGAAGTTCCACAGCGGGACGTTCCACGCCAGCACGTTCTGCGCCAGCGCGCGCGGCAGGGCTTCGCCGCCGCAACAAATCAGGCGCAGCGACAGCGGAGCGACGGCGTCGTAGAGGCCCACCAGGCGCTGCAAGGCCGAGGGCGTCTGGTTGACGACGGTGACGCGCTCGCTGCGCAACAGGTCGAGGAACGCCGTGGGCGACTGCACGGCAGCCTGTGGGACGACGACCAGCCGGCTGCCGCAGAGCAGCGGCGTCCAAAGCTCCCACACCGAAAAGTCGAAGGCATACGAGTGGAAGACCGTCCACACGTCGCCGGCGTCGAAACCGAAGACCGGGCGGGTGGCTTCCACGAGGTTGATGACGCTCTGGTGCGCGATTTCGACGCCTTTGGGCTGGCCTGTCGAGCCGGAGGTGTAGATGACGTAGGCCAGGTTGTGGCCCTGCGCGCCGCCGTCCAGGTTGGCGTCCGCGTGGGCGGCGATGGCGGGCCAGTCGGCGTCCAGATAGACGAGGCGCGCCTGGGTGCGCGGAAGCGCGCCGGCGAACGCGCGCTCGGTCAGCAGGACGGGCGTCTGCGTGTCGGCGAGCATGAACGCCTGGCGATCGGACGGGTAAGCGGGGTCGATGGGGACGTAAGCGCCACCGGCCTTGAGGATGCCGAGCATCCCCACGAGCATCGCCGTCGAGCGTGAGACGCACATCGCTACGGGGACTTCCGGGCCGACGCCGAGTATCCGCAGGTAACGGGCCAGTTGGTTGGCGCGGGCGTTCAATTCGCGGTAGGTGAGGGTTTGCCGGGGTTTTCCCGGTTCGGCGTAGACCACGGCGACGGTGTCGGGCCTCTGCGCGGCCTGGCGCTCGAAGCGACGATGGATGCACTGTCCGCTGTAGCCGGTGTCGGTCGTGGTGTTGTTCCAGACGACGAGCATCTGCTGGCGTTCGATTTCGGTCAACATAGGCAGGGCTTTGAGGGGTAGTTCCGGCATAGCGACGAGGCTCTCCAGCAACGTGAGCAGGTGACCGGCCAATCTCGCTATGGCGGTGGCTTCGAATCGGACGGCGTTGTAATCGATGCGCAGGCGCAGTGCATCGTCAATGGCGAGGATCAGGGGTGTTTCAGTATGCTCGCCGTCGGGGTATGTACCGAAAACGAGCAAGCTTTCCAATGCGTGTTGTTCCGGCACAACCTGCTGCTGGGGCGCGGCGGCAAAGTCGGCGTGGAGAGCCGTGAGCCAGGCGCGCGTCGCTTGTTCTGGCCGGATGGTGGCACGCACGAGGGTAGGTTCGCGGGTGTGGGCGACCAACATCCCGAAAACTACGTCCATCTCACCGCTGTAACGGCTGAGAAGCAGCGCCCATGCGCCCCGGATGAGTGTTGGGATGTCGAGGTCGTTCTGACGTGCAAAGTCGCGCAGCGCGGCGGCGAGTTCCGGTGTGGGCGCGGTTTCGTAGCAGGCGCGCGGCATCGCCCCGCCGGAGTGCGGCAAGGGTTTGGCAATCGCCAGCGGCGTCGGCGCCGGGTACTCGCCTGATTTTTGTCGCCAGAGTGTTTCGTCTGTCATTGCACTCAACCATAAACCACTAATCTACACTAATCGTAACTATTCAGCCTTGAGGTGGGACGCACTTAGCTGAACCAAAAACGGCAATTTTTTGCGCTTCCTACTGTCATTGCAGGCGTAAAAGTGCGTCCCACCTGAATAGCTACCTACGTTCATTATACAGGCAGGCAAAGGTTTATCAAGAGAAAGCAGATGGTAGACAGGGGGAAGGCAAAAGCGGGCGCGGTCAGGAGACCGGGCCGAGTATTGGGAAGACAGCAGCCGGGGAGACGGAAAAAAATCCGTTAGAATTCGTTCAATCCGCTGAGGGCTTCCGCAGCGCCCGTTTGACGATACGTGATATATCGCGCGTGAAGACGGCGCGCAGGTAGTCTCGCGTTCGGCAATCGGCTTCGGCGGGGACGCGGGCGTAGAGGAGCGTGGAAACGAGGGTCATCGCCAGCGCCCACGCGAAGAGGACGGTGAAGGCGTGAATCCGCAGGCCGCCCACGGCTACATCCAGCCCGGCAAGGACGCGCAGCAGCCACCCGGCGAGAAACGGCGCGATTCCACCCGCTAACCCCGATCCCGCGTACCAGAGCGAGGTGTAGGCCGTGCGCGCTTCCATGGGCACGACGTCGTTGAGGAACCAGCGGAAGCTGCCGATCCCCAATCCCACGCTGATCGCGCCGGACGTGAACGCCAAAGCCAGACCCAACGCCAGCGTGACTGCGCGTCCCGGCGGCAAGACGAGCCAAACCACCGGCAGCGCGCCCAACGCGCCCAACGTCGCCAGCGTCAGCGGTTTGCCGCCGTAACGGTCGGCGGCCCAGCCCCAGTACAGGCTCAGCAGCAGCGCGCCGACCGTGCTCGCTACGTCGAACAGGACGATCTGGCCCTCAGGGATGAGCAACCGCTCGCGGGCGAACAGCGGCAGGAACGGGTAGGCTGCCATCGCCAGCAGCGACGTCATCACGCCGAGCAAGAAGCCGACGAAACGCCGGTCACGCATCGCCGCGCGCATCGCCCGCCACGTCTCGTGCGTGGAAGGGACAGGCATAGGACGTTCGGCAGGGATCGCCGTACTGCACAGCACCGAGATGATGCCGGCCGCGCACGCCACGCCGATCAAGAGTTGGTAACGCCCGTAGCCTGTCCCCCGGCTCAACACCCAACTGGCGATCAGCATCACCAGCGCAGAGGCCAGGCTGATGATCACGTTGTTCATGCCCCCCACCCGCCCGCGCACCGCGTCGGGGATGAACTCGCGGGACCACGGGTAGTACGCCGTTTCTGCCGTCGCCCGCAGCATGGCGAAGATAAAGAGGACGACGACCGTGTAAGCGAACAAGGCTGTCGTCCCAAAACGCTCCAACACCCACGGCGCGGCAAGCATCAACAACATCACGAACTTGCGCACGCCATAGAAGGTCACGTAAGTACGCTTCAACCCAAAGCGCGTCACTGTCCCGGAGATGAACGGCGCAACCAGACCGCAGAACGGGAAGAGCGACAGTAAAAAGCCGATGCGCGCCTTATCGAGGCCCAGGTCGGAGAGGAACAGCACGAATACCGACGAACCGAACGTCAGCATGAAAAAGACCGCATTCAGGCCGTGGTGCGCGAGAAACCAGCCCAGATAACGCGGCATCGATTGCACCCGCCAACCCGACGAACGCCCGGCAGTATCGCTCATTAACAATCCTCTTTACAACAAACCGCGAATCACGCGAATCTTCGCTAATCTTATAAAATTTGCGTAGATTTGCGTGGTTCGCGGTTCGAAACCTTAAAAGTCACTCAAGCGGATGATAGTGAACGTTCAGGCCGTCGAGACGTTGCAGGTGGACGGCGAGGCGGGCGAGGAAGTCCGCGTAGTCCCGGCGTTCGGCGGGCGTCCAGACGACTTCGGCGAGGGCGCACAGACGCGGGAAGGCCATATATTCAGCATGTTCCGGCGCGGCGATGTATTCTGTCCACAGTTGCCCTTGCCCGCCCAGAACGTGGTGCGCGTAGGCATCGCCAATCCCCTCGCACACCGGCTCAAAGGCGTAAGCGGCTTCCAATGGGATGTAACCGCCAATCGCCAACGGCTCCGCGTCGCGGTCTGCCGATTGATAGTAATCGAAGTAGGTGTATGTATTGGGCGCCATCACCACATCGTGGCCGGAGGTCGCTGCCGCCACCCCGCCCGCGACGCCGCGCCACGACATTACCGTGGCGTTTTCGGCCAGGCCGCCTTCGAGGATCTCATCCCAGCCCAGCAAGCGCCGCCCTTTCGCCGTGAGATAGGCGTCCATGCGGCGGATGAAGTAGCTTTGCAGCTCGTCCTCATCGCGCAAGCCAAGCTCCCGGATGCGCGCCTGAGCTGCCGGACTCTCACGCCACTGTTTCTTGGGCGCCTCGTCTCCGCCAACGTGGATGAATTCGCTGGGGAACAGCTCCAGCACCTCATCCAACACGTCCTGCAAAAAGGCTATCGTGCTCTCCTCGGCGTTGAAGATGTTTTCGCTGATGCCCCAATACGTGCACACTTCCACCGGCTCGGCGAGGTTGCCCAGCTCCGGGTAAGCCGCAATCGCCGCCTGCGCGTGACCGGGCATTTCGATCTCCGGCACGACAGTGACGTGGCGCGCCTGCGCGTAGGCTACCACCTCACGCACGTCGTCCTGCGTGTAGAAACCACCGTGGGGGATGCCGTCGAAGACCAACTCGGAATCGTATTGCAAGCGGCCCACCAGCGTCTCCTTGCGCCACGCGCCCACTTCGGTCAACCGGGGATACTTCTTGATCTCGATGCGCCAGCCCTGATCGTTGGTGAGATGCCAGTGGAAGACGTTGAGTTTGTGCAATGCCAGCAAGTCGATATAACGCAGCACAAAACTCTTGGGCATAAAGTAGCGACACACGTCCAACATCGCGCCGCGCCACCGGAAACGGGGAACGTCCTCGACTTCCACGCACGGCAGCGTCCAGGCGACGCCTTCTACCGCTTCAGAGCGGAAAATCTCCGGCGGCAGCAGTTGGCGCAGTGATTGCGCCGCGTAGAACAGGCCCGCCGGTTGCGACGCGCGCGCCGTCACTGAGGAAGGCGTCACGGTCAGGTGATAACCTTCTACGCCAAGATGTATTAGTCCCTCAGTCAACATCAACGTGATAGCGGGTCGCTCATCCACCGCTGCTACGACCGGCAGCGTATACCCCAACGCGGGCGCAATCTGCGCCGCAAACAGCGCGGCCACCTCGGCGGCAGGGCCGGAAGCCACCAACACCGTATCAGGCGTCACCACAAACATCCCTTCACCCGGCTCGACGCGCGAAGGAGCAGGCACAATCGAGATCTTCGACATAGCAACCTCCAGTTATTTTTATCAAAAGCGTGTGATGATTCTCTTTCAAAAATGGCAAATGGCAAGTTGCGCAATACAGAAACCGTGCTAACATCATAGCGGAATAACCAAACGACATCTCCGAGTCGGATCACCTAAAAGCAAGGCTCATGGGGTACGACCGGTAGGGTACAGCAGGAAACGGCTGCGCCTCCCATCCCTGGAAAGAAGATGCGCCGCAGGGTAGTCGCGTGTGATCACACGGCATACAACGGCGTCCTTTCCCAGGACGCCGTTTCTCTGTTGTGGTAATCAGTAACCAGGAATTGGGAATACCTGATCCTGAATATCACTCTCACAGGGCATTCTATGCAAAAGAACCGCTATTACTTCTCCACCCGCGATCTGCTGATGATGGCGGCGCTGGCGGCGTTGGGCGGCGTGGCAGGGACGTATATCAGCGCCGTCGGACGTGTGATCAATTCTCTCATCGGAACCCCCGGTTCGATGCAATGGGCCGCCGGGCTGCACGTGCTGTGGCTGACGTTGGCCATGGGGCTGACCGGCAAACCGGGTGCGGGAACCGTTACCGGCATTCTCAAAGGTTTCGTGGAACTGCTCACCGGCAATCCCCACGGGCTGCTCGTCGTGCTCGTGGACATCGTTGCGGGCATTCTGGTGGATGTGGGTTTTTTGGCATTCCGCGACAAAGACCGTCTGCCCGGTTACCTGCTCGCGGGGGGGCTGGCCTCGCTTTCGAATGTCATCA
>JAKJAB010000022.1:0-2428 GCA_022707725.1 Chloroflexota bacterium
GGGGATGGGCTTCGAAGCGCTATTTGTAAACACAGCGACACAGAGGACACAGAGAGAGTATGATAAAAAACTCTGTGCTCTTCGTGTCTCTGTGGTGAAACTTGCCCCATTGCTGTTGACCAGTTTGATCTACGCGGAACTGCTATGGGCCGCCGAGCAGATGCCGCACGCCGCTGCGACGGCTCCGCGCGCCTACACCGACCTCCGTCCGGCGACGGCGCACCTCGTTGCGGCGGCCTCCGCGGCTACCGCGCGAGGCGAACCGGCGGGTCGCTTCCTCAGCATCACGCCGACGCTCTTCGAAGCAGGCGACGAGGCCGACATCGAGGCCATGTACGGCGCGGCGCTCTCTTCCGACGCGCTGTGGGCCTACGAAGTCGCCGTCAAACAGCGGGAGGTGCTGGCGCCCAACCTGCCGCTGGCTTTCCAGGTTCCCGCCGTAGATGGCTACGACGGCGGCCTGCTTCCCCTGCGCCACTACGTCGCGTTCTCGCGGCTCTTCCTGCCCGCAGGGACGCTCGATGGCCGCCTGCGCGAAAATCTGACGACGATTCCCGAAGGCCGCTGGCTTTCGCTGCTCGGCGTGCGCTTCTTGATGACCGACAAGACCGGCGACCTTTGGGTGGATGGTGTTTTTTACGATCGCCAGTTTCAACCGCACCTGGAGGTCGGAGAGACGCTCACGCTTGCCTGGTTGCCGGATGATTTCGCCGCGGACACACTCGGCTGGCTGTACGCGGGAGCGGGGGAGGTGCGGGTCACGTCTGCGGATGGCGCCACACGCGCATTTTCCTTGCCGGCGCAGGAAACCGCGGACGTCGCCTATCGTCTGCCGTTGGACGTAGCGACGACGCTGACGGCGCTCACCGTGCGGGCGACCTCCGGCGGCCTGACGTTGACCGGCGCCAGTCTCATCGATGGGCGTACTGGTGCGTTCTATCCCCTGGTGCTCTCCGAGCACTTCCGATTGGCCCATTCCGGCGATGTGAAGATTTATGAGAACCTGCGTGTACTGCCGCGTGCTTTCCTGACGCGCGACGTGCACTGCGCCGCCTCAGACGATGCAGTGCTGGATGCGATGCACGACCCCGCCTTCGGCCCGGCAACGCAGGCTGTTGTCACTGGCTGCGTGGAATGGCAGCGGGAGACGCCACAGGCGGAGCTGTCCGGTTCTGTAACGGTGGTGGCATATACGCCAGAGCGCGTGGTTGTGGACGTGGTCACCGCCGCACCGGCGTTCGTCATCCTGGCAGATGCGTGGTATCCGGGATGGCAGGCGACGCTTCAGCCACTCGACGCGGGGGACGGGAGGGTTGCACAGGCAGAGGTGCTGCGCACCGACTTGCTTTTCCGTGGCGTGCGTGTAGAGCCGGGCATCTGGCGGCTCACTTTCACCTACCGCTCGAAGTGGTTGGCTGTAGGGATTGGTTTGAGTATATCGGGAGTAATGACACTGATATTTTACACTTATTTTATTTGTGTTCTTGCTCGTAAAAGGATATAATTGGGTAGACAAATCTGATTTGTAAGTTGCCGTGCAATTTGCCATTAACATGATGCGAATCGCACTGCTGGTTAACATTTCTCAAACATTAACCAAACGTTTATCATTAAGGTGACTTTACGAAGCCCTTTCATGCTATAATTAGGCAGTAACATAGATATCGAGGTGGACATGGGCGCAAAGATTCTTTATATCGAAGACAACCCTGGAAATCGGACGTTAGTGCAACGCATTCTCCTGGTTGAAGACTATGACGTTTTCGAGGCTGAGGATGGACCGACAGGCATCGAGATTGCCCTGCGCGAGAAGCCGGATCTCATTCTCATGGATATGAACTTGCCTGATATTGACGGCTATGAGCTGACACGCCGCATGCGGGCGATTCCAGAACTGGCACACATCCCTATCATCGCGATGACGGCGAATGTGATGCAGGGCGACCGCGAGAAGACACTGGCGGCCGGGTGCAGTGGTTATATTCCCAAGCCAATTGATGTTGATGAGCTTCCGAATCAAGTAGCACGTTTCCTCAAGATAAAAGGAGCTTAGTCTGCCGACTGAGCCTCAGGGAAATACACTATGAAGTGGAAACCTATCCCTCCCTCGAACGCTGTCATCCTGATCGTTGAGGATAATCTCAACAACTTTATTTTGATGACGCGTTTGCTGGCTTTCCTGGGTGTCAAGAAATGTGAATGGAAGGCCTCGGGGTGGAAGGTACTCGAATTTGCCGAGACGTTGGGGAATATCGATCTAATCTTGATGGACATTGCCTTGCCCGATGCGGACGGTTTTGAATCTCTGGCTTCGTTACGTTCGCATCCCCGTTTTCAAGCAGTGCCGATTGTGGCAGTGACGGCCGATGTATCGTTGCAGAATGTGGCCCGTGCACGTGAAGCTGGATTCAATGGTTTCATCGGCAAA
>JAKJAB010000022.1:2438-18767 GCA_022707725.1 Chloroflexota bacterium
CCCCGATCGCTTCCCTGAGCAAGTCCGGCGGGTCTTGCAGGGTGAGGAGGTATGGGAACGGGAATAAATGCCGGTGTTCAGGCCCCACGAGAACCACGTTCGATCCCAACGACGGGAATGCGCGGAGGACTGGGGCGAACCCTGCTGACTGCCTTTCTCCTTCTAACAATCCTTCCGTTAGCCCTAATCGGCGGCTATGCGGCACAGAACAACCGCGACAGCCTCCAAAAAGAAGTCAAAAGCAAACTGCAAGCCGTAGCGACCCTGAAGGGCGAGGAACTTCGTCAATGGCTTGCCTATAATCACCAGCAGTTGCTGTTTTCTGCTCTTGAAGAAGATGATGACTCTGATACCGGGCGTGATGTCTGGTGGGCGACCGTCAGCAATCAACAGCCCGATGTAATCGGCGCGGTGCTGGTCGATTCAAATGGACAGCCGCTGTGGACAGTAGGTCGCTGCCAGGGCGCTTCCTCGACGACCGCAGTAGCTTCCGTCTTGTCGCCCGCGCTTTCATCAGAGAGAAGCCAGGCTTTTCCCCAGGGACAGTTCATTCTGTCGCGCACCGATTCCAATTTGTGGTTATTGGTGGGGAAACCCGAGTCGCAAACGTTAGTTTTCTGTTTGAGCGGCGCGGGGATGGCGCGTCTAATTCAGTACGATGTCCTGCTCGATGAGGCGCTCATCGGTAAGACCGGGAAAGTTTACCTGATCTTTCAATCATGGGTATGGCCTGGCGGCGAAGACGCGACCATGCTGGTCAAGGACAGTGTGCCGCCGCGTCTGGCAGGGGATGGTGTCTATGTGAATCACCTGGGTGTGCCGGTGGTCGGCGCGTATTACCACGTGACCGATTATGGCATCGGCGTGCTGGTCGAACAGGCGCAATCCGAGACTCTGGAGTCCACCAATCGTATCGCGGCAACGTTGATTGCCCTGGTGTTGGCCGTGGCCCTGGTGACGACCCTCATCTCGGCGTTCGTCATCCGCCAGATCACACGCCCGGTCATTCGGCTCACCGAATCGGCGGTGGCGATGGCCGAAGGCGATCTGGCCCAGCATCTCGAAGTGACGTCGCGCGACGAAATCGGTATCTTGACCTACGTGTTCAATGACATGGCGGCCGACCTGAAGTCGCTCTACGAGGAACTGGAGGAAAAGGTAGCCGAACGGACCAAGCGGTTGCAGCAGGCCAACTACCAGATTCAGCGCCGCGCCCTGCACCTGCAGGCCAGTCAAGATGTCGGACAGGCGATCACCTCGGTACGCGACCCGGTGTTGCTCCTTAACCAGGTGGCGGATCTGCTTCGCGAGTGTTTCGTCTACGCGTCGGTGGCGATCTACATCGTGGAACCCGGCGGCGGCGAAATTCGCTTGCGTGCGTCAAGTCCGGCGATGCGCAATGAAGCTGTTACCGATGCTACCGATCAAGGCGGCTGGAGCGAGCGTGTGTATGCCGGTGATGGATCCATCATCGAGCGCGCCGTTCGCAAGCGCAAACCGCAGGTCGATCAACACCAGACGGATGATGCTGTGGAATGGTATCGCCGCACGTTGAGCCGGGTGGCGATCCCCTTGCGAATGGAGGAGCGCATTTCCGGCGTGCTGGCGGTGTTGAGCACCGAGCGCGAGGGCATTCAGGAGGACGAGTTGGAAATCCTGGAACTACTCGCCGGGCAGGTCGCCATCGCGCTGGAAAACGCCAGGGCCTATGAACGTGAACGCCTGGCGGCGCAGCGATTGGAAGAGGCGGAGGTCTTCAAGGGTCGTTTTCTGGCGAACATGTCGCACGCTTTGCGTGAGCCGCTCAATACGATCATCGGCTTTTCGCGGTTGATGATCAAAGGCATCGACGGCGCCCTGACGCCGCAGCAAACTCAGGACCTTGAGCGCATCTACGACGACGGACAGCGGCTGTTGTTTCTGATCAATGATATCCTGGCGATTTCGCAGATTCAGGCCGGGATGATGGAACTGCGTTTGCAGGAAGTGACGTTGCAGGGGATTGTCGATGGGATGATGCCCACCGCAAGTGCCCTGGTGCGGGGCAAGGACATCGACCTGGTGCAGGATATACCGCAAGACCTGCCGGTGTTGAATGCCGATCCGGCGCGGTTGCGGCACGTGCTCGTGCATCTCTTCAACAACGCGGCGAAGTTTACGGAGCGCGGTACGATCGCTATCAAAGCGTGGTGTAATGAAGACCTGGTCTACGTCAGCGTGAGCGACACGGGCGTGGGTATCCCACCGGAGGACTTCGAGCGGCTGTTCGTCCGCTTCGAGAAGGGCGTGGCGCTGACGCCGTTGGATAAAGAAGGCCGGTGGCAAGCGGGCCTGGGTTTGGGACTGGCGTTGAGCAAGGAGTTCATCGAAATGCACGGTGGTCAGATGTGGGTCACAAGCGAAGTGGGCAAGGGCAGCACATTTACCTTTTGCATACCATGCTGCCACTCGAACACTCCGGCTAGCGAAGGATGACGTTCGTCGCACGGGAGAAAGGCATGAAGAAGGAAGAAATCTCGAGTCAAGAGACGATTGAAATACTGGAGCAGATGCTACCGTGGCGACAGAGTCTGTTTGAGCGTCTTCTGCGCGTGGCGGCAATTGCCGGTTTGCCGCTCGCGCTGCTCGGTGTGTACTATGCTTTTGCTATCGAACAAGCCAGCTACCTGATTCTGGTGCTGCTATGCTATTTACTTGTCGTTGTAAGCGCCTTTTTCCCGCGTATTCCCTATGTCTGGCGCGTGTGGGGACTGCTCGGCGCGTTGATCGTCCTGGGGATGGCCGATTTGTGGTTCAACGGTTGGGGCGAGGATGGTCGGATCTATCTCATAACGGCCATTCTCTTCGCCACCCTATTCCTGGGTGGGCGTCACAGTCTGGCAGTGCTGATAATTTCTGTGGTTATTGTGGCGTTATTTGCCGCATTGGTTGGTTTAGGTGTCACCATGCCGCGGCCGTCTCTGGGCCTCTCTGCTCCGCTAACGACGTTGGTCAGTGGGGCGATTACTTTCACTGCCTGTGCGACAGCCTTGTTTGCCTCCTTCAACAACCTTCTTCCACGCATCTTTGCCAGTCTGCAGCGCAGTGCGCAGCTCTCCACCGATTTGGAAGCGCGCCAGCAAGAACTGGCAGAGCGGATGCGCGTGCTGCAAGACGCGAACCTGAGTTTGCAGCGTCATGCGATGTACATGGATGCCGCCGTACAGGTGACGCGCGCTCTGATGCAGCATTTCGCCGTCGAACCGCTCCTGGAGCAGGCTGTACAGCTTATCAGTCGCCACTTTGACTTCCCGCACGTAGCGATTTTCTTGCCGGATGCAACCGGCAAATCGCTCGTGTTGCGTGCGGCTTCTTCGCCCGGCGGGCGCAAGCTGGTCACCAAGGGGTATCGTCTCAAGCGCGCCACCGAGAGCGTTCTGGTGCGCGTCTTTGAAACGCGCCAACCCTACATCGCCCGGGCAACGGGTGAAACGGTGAATGCCGGCCTTGATGCCGCCCATTTGACGCAGACTGGCCTATCGGCGGCGCGGTCGGCGGCGCTGCTGCCTTTGGTACTCGCCGACGAGATTTTGGGTGTCCTCGATATCCACAGCGCTGAGGACATGGCCTTTGATCAGGATACCCTGCGTATTCTGGAAGGCGTGGCCTGGCAGGTGGCCGTGGCGCTCGATAACGCGCGGCGTTTGAGCGCCGAAGATGCTGTCCTGGAGTCGGCGAATCCCTTCTTCCGCTTGACGCAGCATTTGGGTACAGCGCATACCGAAGCGGAGGTCTACATCGCGATATTGGAGCTTGTCCAGGGACTGCATCCAGGGCGTGCCTACATCGTGCAGAAAGTCGATGCTGCGTATCTCGTGACCGATCTGCGGGAGGCCGCGTTGAATGTCCAACGCATTGCCGAGGGTGACGCGGCGGAAAACTTCGGCGCGGCTCTGGCTCTGGGGATGACGTTGGAGAAACCGCTGTCCATTCCCGACATCAGTGCTCCATCGGACTTGCTGGAGACCGACTACGCCGAACTCTGCCGACGTATGGTCGAGGATACAGCGTTTGGAGGGAGAAGCCGCAGCCTGGCCTTGATCCCTTTACGTACGGGCGCGCATTTCTACGGCCTGGTGATGGTTGGTTTCGACGGGACACACCGCAGCACAACCCTGGAGACGCAGCTCTTCCGTGTTATTGGGGAAGGCGGCAGCGTTACGCTGGAAAGGATCGCGTTGCTGCGCGAAGTTCAGACGCGTCTGGCGCAGGAACAGTGGCTGCGCGAATTCGGCGAGCGCGTGCTGCAAACCCCTGATTTGGAAGCGATGCTGACGCAGGCCATGCAATCCCTTCAGGAGGTTGCGTCTGCCGATGGGGTGGCCGCTGCGCTGACTTTGCCGGAGGGGCGCGCCATCAACAGTTGAGTTTGGGTGGAATAGTTATGAGCGAAAAACGAAGAGGCGTATATTCTGCTGAAGTCCGCAAGTGGCAAAGCGAGTTGCTTGACCGTGTCTTGCGGATCGTGTTCATCGTCGCCATTCCCGCGCTGTTGATCGCCTCCTACTATGTCTGGAGAGACGGGCGCGCCTGGCTCATTCCCTTCTATGTCGGGGGCATTGTGCTCGTGGGCATCGTAAGATTCTGGAAGCGCGCGCCTTACACTTTGAAAAGCGGGTTGCTGCTGGTCATTGTCTATGGCCTGGTGGTGCTTTCGTTAGTGCGCGCCGGGTTGAGCAGCAATGTGGGAGTTTTCCTGTTGGGATTCTCCTTCGTGGCCGCCATCTTCCTGGGACGGCGCGGCGCACTGCTCAGCATCACCGTGACTGTCGTGACGATGGGCGTTGCCGGTTGGCTATTCTCGACTGGAGTGTGGACGATCCCTGCCGAGATTCAGTTGCTGTCGGACAAGCCCTTTGCCTGGCTCAGTTACACGTTTACACTATTGTTGGTCAGCACGTTTTTCATTGCCTCGCAGCTCTATCTGTTTCCGCGTCTTACAGAGGCGTTGGTCCTCAGCCGGCAGATGACACAGGAACTCGAGGCGGATCGTGAGCAGGCCGTGCGTGAAGCAGGGAGCAAGCAGCGTCGCGCAGAGCAGTTGGAGTGGGTGGCCAATCTGGGCCACGCGCTCGTTTCACTGCGCCAGCGTGAGGACCTGGTCTGGCGTGTAGTGCGTGAAATTGCTGAGACCTTCGACATCTATCAGGCCAATCTGCTCCTCATGAATCGCTCCGGGGATACGCTCCTGTTGGCGGCGACTTCCGGTCAACTGGGCGAGGAGTTGGCCCGCTCTGGGGCAACGACGATTGCCGAAGTTCCGGTGGGGGCGCGGAATGCGTTGGGACGGGCGGCGCAGTTAGGGAAGGAGCAGATGGCGCTGCCCATGCCCGAACAACTGTCGCAATTTCCCGACAGCCGCGTAGAAATCAGCTTGCCGTTGAGCGTGCGCGGTGAGGTGTTGGGCGTGCTGGATTTGCACAGCACGCGCCCTGTCTTTACCGACGAGGAACTGCAGATTTTCCGCATTATCGCCGGCCAAGTGACGACGGCTCTCGATATGGTGCGTTCGCTGGAAGAGACGCAGACGCAGATACAGGAAATGCGCACGCTTTACATGCAGCACACCCTGGCCTCCTGGCGCACGCTGCTGGAAGCTGCGCCTGTACAGTCTGCGGCGGGTTTACAAGTTGACGCCGTCCAGGTGACGGCGTTGGCGCAAGCGGCCATGGCAGAACGCCGCCCACACTCGACGCGGTTTGAGGCGAGTGGCATTTATCTGCTTGTTGTCCCCCTGGTGGCTCACGATGTCGCTTTGGGGTATCTGGCTTTCACCCGCGCCGCCGCGAAAGGGGACTGGGATGCCAATACTCGCAGTTTGATGGCGATGGCTGCGGAACGTCTGGCCGTGACGCTCGACAACACCCGCCTGTTGGTCGAAGCGCGGCGTCAGGCGCTTTATGATGAGCAATTGAGCCATCTTGGTGATTTGATCTGGCAGACACCCAGACCTGAAGTCATTATGGAACAGAGTGTGCGTGAATTGGGGCGCTTCCTCGGCGCGAGCGAAGCGCAATTGTATCTGGCGCCAGAAGGCGTTGGAGGGCATGATGAGGGTGCGTCTGGCCATGTGGGAAATGCCTGAGCGATGGGGCGTCATCTGATGACGCGCTGTCTCTTGGGTGGAGAGGGGCGTTGCCGATGAACTTATCTTCGGAAGTCGAAATCCTACAACTTGTCACCTGGCTGCTTGCGTTGATTGAGGTGATCCTGGCGGGGTATACGCTGGTCCTCAACGCGCGTCACCGTGCCAACCGCCACATCGGCCTGTTGCTGTTTTTGTTGGCCGCCAACAATATCGCGATGGGGCTGCTCGTGGTAGCCGACAGCGTCGAACAAGCGTACATACCGACGTACCTGTTTGCGGCCACTGCGTATGCTATCCTCCCGGCAGCGGCGATTACCGCCGCCGTGCTGTTGCGACCGGCCTGGCTGACAGAGCGGTGGCGTGGGTTCCGCTGGATCTGCTACGTGGCCCTGGCGCTGCCGTTGGTGGTGACAGCGATAGACGTGGTTTTTGGAACGCGATGGTGGTACCTGGGTTTGGATCAGGCGACTTATACCGGCGGTTATATCCCAGTCGAAAACTACGTATCCCCAACGTTGTATATGCCGGTCATCATTGTGTATGGTTTCCTCTTTGGTTTGGTGCCGCTAGTGATGGCGTTCAGTGCGCTGCGGGATAAATCCAGCACACCCGCGCTGCGTCGCTGGGCGTGGCTGATCCTGGTTGCGTCGTTGGCGGCAGCGCTGCTGCAGGGAGTGTTCACCCAACGTATCCATCCCGTTTTTAGGGTGATGCTTGTTACCGTGATTTACGCGGGCGCATACGTCTATGTCGCATTGGCGCAGCGATCGGCGGAGCACCGTCTTCAACGTGGGCTGCTCCGCAACCGCTTGACGGCTTTGTTTATGATGATCGCGTTGCCGGTCATGATTACCGGCGTCATCCTGAGCAGCGTGCAAGCGCGTACTTTGCTGCAACGCAGCGCCACGAGACGCCTGGGCGCGATCGCGCATCTGTTGGTTGGCGGCGTCGATTTGCGGGCTGATCTGTCGGCGCAGACTCTTCAGGGAGTCGTACGCCTGGCAGTGACGGAACTCGGCGAAACCGGCGTCATCTATATCGTCAATCGGGACGATCGCGTGGTTGTCGATTCGCGGATGGACTTCACCCTGATCGCCGTGGATTCTCCGGTGCGGGATTATAGTCAATACGACCCGGTGCAGGCGATTCGTCGTGGACAGTCCAATCAATTGCTTGTTTTCACCGACGGCGAAGGGGCCCGTTGGTGGGCGTATCCGACGGCCTTGGGCGGTGCAGGCTGGATCGCTGTGGTTCAACAGCAAGAGGCATTCGTCACACAAAATATGCAGCGGTTTGCGACGCTTTCGTGGATCATCATCGCCGCTGGTGGGGTCATATTGCTGGTATTGGGATACTTCACCGTGCGCGAGGCGTTCTTGCCAATTACCTCCTTGACCGAGACGGCCAGGGCCATTGTCGCCGGCGACTTGACTCGCGTGGCTGTTGTCGAAAGTGAAGACGAGATTGGCGGACTGGCGGAGGCGTTCAACGCGGTGACCGCGCGCTTGAATGAGCTAATCGCCAACCTGGAAACGCGGGTCGCCGAGCGCACGCAGGAAGTCGAGCGGCGCGCAGAGTACCTGTCGATCACCGGCGGCCTTAGCCGGGTGGTCGCTTCGATCCTGGACGTGAGCACGCTGCTGGATCGTGTGGCGCACCTGATTTCGGAGCGGTTCGGTTTCTATCACACCGGCATCTTTTTGATCGACGAGGCCCGTGAATGGGCGGTGCTGCACGCGGTTTCTTCGGAGGGCGGGCAGCGCATGCTGGCGCGCGGACATCGCCTGCGGGTGGGAGAAGAAGGGATTGTGGGTTATGTCTCCGGCTCGGGCCGCGCGCGCATTGCGTTGGACGTTGACGAAGACGTGGTGTGGGTGAAGAATCCCGACTTACCGGCCACGCGCTCCGAAATGGCACTACCGCTGATCTTCGGACAACAAATTATCGGCGTCTTGGACGTACAGAGCGAAGCGGCGGCGGCGTTTGGTACAGAGGACATCGCTACACTGCGTATCCTGGCCGACCAGATCGCCGTGGCGCTTCGCAACGCGCAGTTGTTTGCCGAAAGCCAGCAGACCTTGCGTGAACTGCAACGTTCCTATGCTGAAGAAGTGCAGCAAGGGTGGGCGCTGCGCAGGACGCCGGTCATTGGATATCGCTACACACCCGCGGATACCACACCGCTGACGCACACCGCGGTGCCAACGGCGGCGCAGGCGGTATCCGCACCGTATGTGGACGCTGGCAACACACTGTGGGTACCGCTGCAACTGGCCGGCGGGCAGAATTTCGGCCTGTTGCGTTTATGCCGCGACGCGGCGCAGCCGTGGTCCAGTCCTGATGTGACGTTTGTGACCCGCGCCGTGCAGGATATCGCGCAGGCACTGGAAGTGGCGCGGCTACTGGAGGAGAGCCGCCTGCGGGCGTTACGTGAGGCGCAGGTCGGCGAGATTGCGGACCTGTTCACGCGCGCGTTGGACGTCGATACGATGTTGCAGACCGCCGTGCGCGAACTGGGGCGCTTATCGGGTGTTGCCGAGGTCGCCGTCCATCTCGACTTCGGGACGAGTTCTCGCCCATCGATTTCGGATTCAGGCGCGGGCGAGGCAGCGCAGACACCCCGCCCGGCATAGTTATGGAGAGACCATCATGAACCATGATGAAGCGCAAATACTTGCCAGTGAGTATCCCGCCCAACGGAAGGCCCGTCCAGCCCTGGGGATCGTGACGCATCAGGTTTCCGGTGCCACGGTCTGGTGGCTCGGCGCGGCAGAAGTAGCACGACAGCAGAATGTTGATCTGTTCATCCTCAATGCCGGTGAGGTGGGAGCGACAGGCAACATCGCGGATAATCTGCCCAATGCCGTGCATCATTTGATCGACCCCGAGCGCCTTGATGGATTGGTTTTGGTCCAATGGTGGCCCAGCCGGCAGGTTTTCGAGGCATTCTACGAGCGTTATTACCGCCCGTTGCCCGTGGTGAACCTGCACCGTAACTACGCCGGCTATCCGGGGGTCTCGGTGGATAATGAGCAGGGCATGATGGCGATGTTGCGTCACCTGATCGAAGTTCACGGATACCGTCGTCTGGCCTACATCGGAGGACTGCCGGATAATCCCGCTGCCAATGCCCGGTATGCGGCCTATGTTGCGGCGCTGGCGGAACATCATATTCCGCTGGATGAAAACCTCGTCCTCCCCGGCGACTTTTCGCCGCCGGCCGGGATCAACGCGCTGCGCGTGCTGTTGGACGAACGTGGTCTGCGCCCCACACGCGATTTCGACGTGATCGTGGCCTCGAATGACAATATGGCGATAACTGCGTTGGAGGAACTGAATCGCCGGGGTATCCGCGTTCCCCTGGATGTGGCGTTGGTGGGATTCGATGACGTGAAGGACAGCGCCTACACCATGCCCCCTTTGACCACGGTGCGTATGCCTAATTTTGAAATGGGCCGCGCGGCGGCTGAAGTTGCGCTGGCGGCCATCGCAGGATTGCCGTTTGCTGAATTTACGATCGTGCCAGGCGAATTGGTCGTGCGCCAGTCGTGCGGCTGTTTCGTGTCGCCGCTGGCCGATGTCGGTGAGGCGGCGCGGATGCCTCAACCCGGCGCTCCGCCTGCCGCATCTTCACTCGAACAACGTCTGCGCGCCGTGGCTGAATTGTCGCAGAGTGTGGGGCCGGCGGGGCAAGTTCTCGGCGTAAACTGGGCTGCGGAGATGCTGGAAGCGTTTGATGCAGCGATCGATGGCCCGCCAGGCGGCCCGACGAATCGTTTGTTGGGCGTCTTCTACGCCATTTTACGACAATTGCACGTCAACGGTTATGATCTGGTGGGACTAGGGCGCAGGATACTCTTTACCATGCGCCGCAGCCTGCAACCCACCGTGACCGATCCCCAAGGGTTGCGGCGCGCCGAAAGTGTGTGGCAACAGGCGATGGCCTTCGTGACCGACGTGGCGTATCAGATGCAGTCGTCACAACAGCATTACGGCGTGAGTTACATCGATCAGTTGCGCGCGGTCGGTGAACAATTGGTCACGACCTTCGAGATGACGCAATTGTGCGATTTGATTGCGGGTGAATTGCCGCACCTGGACATTCCCGGCGTCTATATCGCGCTGTACACCGATTCGACCCGGCAATTCGCACGGCTCGCGCTGGCATACAACGCGGAAGGCCGCAATCCGGCGGGTATCGAAGGTCAGGTCTTCCGCGCGCCCCTACTTTTGCCAGAGGGCTTGTTGTTACGGGATCGGCCTACAGTGCTGGTGGTTGTGCCGCTGTACTTTCAAGACACGGCCCTGGGCTTCGCACTTTTCGAGGTCGGACCGGAGCAGGGTGAGATGTATGAGATGCTGGGACGCCAGATTAGCAGCGCCTTGATGGGGGCGTTGTTGGTGCAGCAACAGGCGGAGGCGCAGCGGGATATGGACGCCGCGCGCCAGCAGGCGCAGGCGGCATTGAGCGATCTGCTGACGACGCGCTCCATTTCCGATCGAGTGCGTCAGGCGACAGATACTGAAGCGATCCTGCGTGTTACCCTGGAATCGTTGAGTCAGGCGCTCGGCGCATCGGTTGGGGTGGCGCGTTTGGGAACACGTGAGCAACTGCTGGAATTTGACACCGAGACTCGCACACGGGACGACGCCGGATTGAACTAGGAGTGATTATGGTTCTTCAGACAAGAACACAAGAAATATCTCGGAAAGCTATCCGTGACGTGGGGCGGACAACAAGCCGGCCTACCATCGGGTTGTTGGTTGCCGAAACTAACTCCTGGTGGGGACAATCGCTATTGCAAGGCGTGACGGATGCAGCCGAACTGTTCGATGTCGACCTGTTGTGTTACGTCGTCAGCTCGTTGCATGATCCAGATAGACAGGACGGCGATGCTATCTACGCCTTGGTAAACGCCGATCTCCTGGATGGCGCCATTGTCTCCGGGAACATCGCTTATACGGTAAGGCCCGAAACGTTTGATGCGTATGTCGATAGCCTCCGGGCGGTTATCCCCCTGGTCGGGGTCGTTATGGCGCATGAGGGCGTCCCTTCGGTCCTGGCGGACGGCTACAGCGGCATGTACGATACTATCAAACACCTGATCGAGGTTCACGGCTGTCGCCGGTTGGCCTTTATTCGCGGGCCGGTGGGTAACTTCGACGCTGATGAACGCTACCGCGCTTATACCACACTGCTCGAAGAATACGGCATCCCGTTTGACCCGGATCTCGTTGATATCGGCAACTTCACTTCAGGCCGAGCGTCGATGCAGACCTTGTGGCCGCGGATGCAGGCTATCTCGCGCGACGAGGGGGATGCTGCTGCGCCCTGGGCCGTCATCTTTGCCAATGACGATATGGCGTTACAGGCGATGGATGTGCTGCGAGAATACGGTCTGCGTGTTCCTGAAGACGTGATCGTCGTGGGCTTCGATGACTCTACCTCCGCCCAGAACCTCGACGTTCCACTGACGACCGTGCGACAGCCGACGCAAGCGATTGGCATGCGGGCTATGCAGATGTTGCTACAGCGTTTGCGCGGCGAACCGGTCGAGCCAATCGTAAAGATGCCGGCGGAGTTAGTTGTGCGCCGATCGTGCGGCTGTTTGCCGGAAGCGGTGCTGCAAATCCCCTTTGAGGCGAAAGCTGAAACTACTGACCAGCCTGTGCCGCCTTTCTCCGGCATCTCTGCGCCGATATGGGAAGCTTTTTGCGCCAGCGTGCAGGGGCAGCCGGCTGAGGGTTTTCTACTTTTGCTCGATCAGGCTTTGCGCGAGGCGCGCTACACCGAGGACAGCCTGGCCAACTGGCATCCCCTCCTCACTGAGATGCGCCGCCATACGCTTACCCATTTGGGCGATCCTGCGGCACGCCATCGCGCTGAGGACCTGCTGCAACAGGCGCGCCTGCTGGTCGGAGACGCTGAGCGGCGTCAGGAAGCGTACCGGCGTCAACTCTTCGAACAGCGGGCGGCGATTCTGGAGCAGATTGATCTCACCTTGGGCACAATCCTACATTTGGAGGAATTGGCGCCGGCTCTGAATGGATTATTTTCGCATATCGGCATTGAGTGCTGTTTTGTGTCACTGTATGAAAATGAGGACCCGCTGGCTGAACGCGCGCGTTTGCTTCTCGAGTATGACACCTATCGTCCTGGCGAAACGCCAAAAGTTGGACTGCATCCAGAGGACCTATGGTTTGCTCCCCCCAGGTTGACGCCGAGACAGATCTTGTTCGAGGAGCGTCGTCGCAACGCGATTGTGATGCCGCTTACCCTACAGACACACCAACTGGGCTTTGTGGTGATGTGGGGGGGGCAGCATTGGCAACTGTATACCCGCCTGGCGCAACGCCTGAGCGATGTGGTCTTCCGCGCATTGCTGGCCCGCGAACAGGAGCGCGCCCAACACGAGGCGGAGACCGCAGAACGACGTGCGCAAGAGGCATTACGGGACGTGATGGTGGCGCAACGTCGTTACATCCATGGCGCGTGGGAGGGACGCGTTGAGCCTGTGACGGGATACTTCTACTCCGATGAATCTCGAGGTGTCAGCAGTACGGCCTGGATCCCGCAGATGGCGGAAGCGGTGCAGCGTGGCGATGTGGTGTTTATTCAAGATCTCGACGGTGGACAAACGCTGGCTGCGCCGGTGACGTTGTATGGTGAGGAAATTATCGGCGTTTTGGCCTTCAAGGCGACGGACGCTACGCCCTGGACCGAAGATCATCTTACATTGGTGCGCACGATCGCCACGGAAATGGCGCTGGCGCTGGAGACGCAGCGATTGCTCTCCGACGTTCAGCGGCGCGCTGCGCGCCTCCTTGCATCGACGGAGATTTCGCGGGTGACGACGTCCATCCTTACGTTAGATGAATTGTTACCGCAGGCGGTAGATTTGATCCGCGAGCGGTTCGACCTGTATTACGCCGGCATCTTCCTGGTCGATGATAGCCAACGCTGGGCCATCTTGCGCGCCGGTACCGGTGAGGCCGGGCGTGTGATGCTGGCGCGCAATCACCGGCTGGAAGTCGGCGGCGGTTCGATGATCGGCGCGTGCGTAGCCGAGGGTGAAGCGCGCATCACGTTTGATACCCAGCGTGAAGCTCAGCATCGCCGCAACCCCCTGCTGCCAGACACGCGCTCGGAACTGGCGTTGCCCTTGCTCAGTCGGGGGCGCGTGATCGGCGCGATGACTATCCAAGACACACAACCGGGCGCTTTTACTCAGGAAGACATCACCACGCTCCAGACGATGGCCGACCAACTCGCCAACGCCATCGAGAATGCTCGCCTGCTGCGCCGCATGGAACAGAACATGCGCGAACTCGAACTGGCGACCGGCCAACTGACCCGTGAATCGTGGCGCAGTTTCCTGGAGAATTACCGCCAGTCCTTTGGCTATCGCTATCGCCTGATTGACGTTGAACCGGCAACCGATGTGTCGTCCGAAGCCGAGGCTGCCCTGCAACAGCAGAAGACCGTCACTGCCCGCGTCGCCTCGACGAGTAGTGTCGAGGTTGCCGACGGAACCGGCAAGACGCTGGGCGCGCTCAGTGTGCCCATTCGAGTGCGCAACGAAGTGCTGGGTGTGCTGGACCTGCGTTTCGACGATGCAGAGATTCCCGCGGAGGTCATTGTGCTGGTGGAGCAAGTCGCCACCCGTCTGGGGGCGGCGTTGGAGAGCGCCCGCCTGTTGGAGGAATCGCGCCGCACGGCCACCCGCGAGCAGATTGCCGCCCAGGCCATCAGCGGGATGCGCGAGCGCCTGGATGTCGAAGCTGTGTTGCGGAACGCCGCCCGTGAGTTACGCGACGCGTTGGACCTGTCGCGCGTCTCGGTACGCCTGGCGCCGCGTTTTGCGTCCGCCAGTGCGCCTGGAGATAGAGCGGGCGGGACACCCGTTCTACATAATGGTGGGGATGCATGACGGTCGGTGGCTGTCGCCCGATCCCTTGAGAATCGCTTGAAGGACATAAAACGATGACTGGCTTAACGACACTGCTCAAGTTCGGAAAGTGGCCCGTTTTCTACAAAACGCTGGTGACGATCATCATCATCGTCGCGTTGACTTTGGGGATCGCCACCCTCATCCATGCCAGCATTTTGCGTGCCCGCGTGCGGGAGGAAGTCGGCGCCAAAGTGGAAGCGCTGGTTGATGGGCGCATGGGATATATTGCCGATGCGCTGGTGGAGCAACTTGCGTTGCTGCGCACGTTGGCCCTGGACGGCACATTGATTGCCGCGGTGCAAACGGCCAACGCGAACTATACAGGCAGCGCCACGGAGATCGAGAGCGGGCTGCTGGAGATCGACGGGCGGTGGCGCGCCGCCACCGATGACAGCGCGCTGGTTCAGGCCGGCATCAACCCGGCGTTGAATCCGGCGACGGTACAATTGCTGGCCTATGCCCGAACGTTTCCTGCCCATGGTGAAATCTTTATCACCGATCGTTACGGGGGATTGGTCGCCGCAACCGGACGGCTTTCCGACTACTATCAGGCCGACGAGGGGTGGTGGCAGGCCGCTTACGACAGCGGGCTGGGTGCGTTCTACATCAGCCAGCCTGAGTATGATGAGAGCGCCGGATACGTGGCTCTCATGATGGCTGTGCCGGTCCTCTCACCTCAAAATGGCACGGTGATAGGCATCCTGCGCTCCACGTTGAACATCGACTTCCTCTCCCCTGCTTTCGTGACGTTGGTCACAGGCCAAATGGGGGTGACGCTTGTCAATGAGCAGGGACTGATCCTGGCCGATTCGGATTCGCAGCGTGTGGGACAGAGCCTGCCGGCTGTATGGATGGCGAACCCCGCCCGGGTTGGCGCGACATGGTTCGAGGCCAACAACACAGATGAACAAGCTCTGGTGATTGGCCGGGCCGCGCTTGACGATGCGTTGGTTTCTGAAGCGCCTGTCGAGCGAGCCATTTATCAACTGAATTGGTATCTTTTTGTTTACCAATTGCGCGCCGCAGCCTACGCCAACATCCGCGGAGGCTCGTGGACGATGGCCGGCGTGCTGGCGTTGCTATTGCTTGCCGCGGCGGCTGCCGCGTGGTGGCTGGCGCGGTCATTGAGCGCGCCGATTGTCCAACTCCGCGCTGTCATACGTCGTTGGCTGGAAGGGGACCGGAGTCAGCGCGCGCGCAGCCGCTGGCCCGATGAAACCGGCGAATTGGCCGAAACCTTCAATACAATGGCGGTGAACATCCAGGCGATGGAGGAAGATGTGGAGCGACGCGCCAGTGAACGTGAGCGCGAGATGCGCCGGCGCGCGCGTGAACTGGAAACCACCACCGCTGTCGGTGAGGTTGTCGCGGTCACCGCGGATGTGGCCACCCTGGCGCAAGGCGTGGTGGACCTCTTGCGCGAGCGCTTCGGCTTATATTATGCCGGCCTCTACCTGTTGGATGACACGGGCAAATGGCTGGTGCTCCACGCTGGCTCAGGAGAGCCGGCTGCGTCCATGCTGGCGCAGGATCACCGGGCGGCGATGGGGGAGTGGGCCGTGGGACGGTGTGTGGCCGAAGGAAAAACCATCCTGGCGCGGGATACCGATGTCGACCAGGCACTTCTGTTCGACCGCACCCGGTTGCCTCACGCGCGCGCGGCGGTTGCCATGCCGCTGCGCTCGCGCGGGCGGATCTTCGGTGCGATCGAAGTGCATAGCGATCAACCGGAGGTACTTGATGCTGAGAGCGCTGTGGTTTTGCAGACGGTCGCCGATCAGGTGGCGGTCGGCATCGACGGTGTGCAGTTGTACGCCGAGCGTCAAGAAGCGATGGAGAGCCTCCAACGCGCCTACAGTGAAGTAACGCGCGAGGCATGGGAGGCGCTTCTTTCGGGGCGCGCTGCCGGCCCGGAAGGTTATCAGGCGGAAACCCGGCGCATTGTGCCGTTGGCCGCCGCACCGCCGGAGACGTGGGAACCGGCTGCGCGCGCAGCCTGGTCTGAGGGGCGGCTGGTGGCAGATCAAAGTGTTGCCGATCAAGCCGCAGACGGTGCGACGCCCTCCCTGGCTTTGCCGATTCGCTTGCGCGATGAAATTCTGGGCGTTGTCGACGTGAGCAAACGGCCTGACGCCGGTGAATGGAAGCCGGATGAAATAGCCCAACTGGAGCAATTGGTGGGGCAGCTTGGCCTGACATTGGAAGTTTCCCGTTTCTATCAGGAGTCGCGGCGTGCGGCGGCGCGCGAGC
>JAKJAB010000230.1 GCA_022707725.1 Chloroflexota bacterium
CTTCGTCCTCAAAGTTCCCTACCCCGCCGCCACAGCGCGCATCCAGATTCGCCGCACCAGCGATAACGCACTCCTGGCCGAACGGACATTGAGCGCCGCGCCGCCTACAATCGCCATCACCCCACCTGCAAGTACCACCTGGACCGGCCCGCAGCCCATCGCCTGGGAAAGCGACCCCGGCCAGACGCGCCATTTCCTCGTCCAGGTCTCCACCGACAATG
The DNA here is from genome assembly GCA_022707725.1 of Chloroflexota bacterium. Taxonomy (GTDB): domain Bacteria; phylum Chloroflexota; class Anaerolineae; order B4-G1; family SLSP01; genus DSWT01. The sequence goes on from JAKJAB010000230.1 coordinate 222, forward strand.
GCGCGACCTGGGAGGCGCAAGCCATTCACCTCCCCAGTACGGCCTTCACCCTGGAAACAGACAGCCTGCTCAACACCACCCAGGCGCTCGTCCGCGTGCTCGCCACCGACGGTCTCAACACCGCCAGCGCCGTCGCCGGGCCGTTTACCATCACCAACCCGGTGGGCGTTGATTACGTCTCGCCAGCGCCGGATGCAACGAACGTCAACGTGGACCAACCGCTGTACGCGGGTTTTCGCGCCGCGATGGACCCGACGACCATCCACAGCGCTACCTTCACCCTCTCCGGCGGGCCGTATGGAACGGTGCGCGGCCTCATCCGCTACGACGCCGCCAGCCGCGAAGCCACGTTCATCCCGCAGACCCGGCTGGCCTACAGCACGACCTACACCGCGCACGTCAGCGCCGCGATCCAAACCCTCGACGGCGCGCCGCTGGCGGCAGGTGCGACCTGGAGTTTCACCACCGAGCCGGATTTCTCTCCGCCGCACCCTACCCTGCTCTCGCCGCAGCACGGCGCGCTGGATGTCCCGCGCAACACGGTCGTCGCCGTGGCGTGGGATCGTCCGCTGAATGCAAGCACGCTGACAACGGCGACGTTCCAAATGGCGGAAATGACTGGCGCTGCGATCAGCGGCAGTGTCGCCTACGATGCCGCCGCAGACGCGGCAACCTTCACCCCGGACACGCCCCTCGCGCCGTACACGACCTACGTCGTCACGCTCACCGCCGGGATCACCGACACGCTCGGCAACGCCACCTTCGATCCCACCGTCTGGGCCTTCACCACCGGCGATGCGACGCCGGCGCTCGCCCTCACCGGCAGCTACGCCGACTGGGGCAATGACGCGAACGGCGACGGCCTGTACGACCAGCTCGTCATCCGCGTGGGCGTGCAGGTCACGGCAACCGGCGAGGCTGTGTTGAGCGGCTCTCTGGCAGATGCAGACGGCGGCAGAATCACCTGGACCTACGTCACCCGCACCTTGACCGCCGGCGCACATTTCCTCGACCTGGCCTTCGATGGGGCTGCCATCGGCGGACACAACGCGGACGGCCCGTACACCCTCACCGACCTGACGTTGATGCACATTTACGCGACTGCCGAAATGACGCCCACCGCGTCGCAGCGCGACGCCCATCGCACCTTCGCCTATCCCGCCAGTCGCTTCCCCGCTCCACTGCGCTTTGGCGGCCTGCCCGACGTGTGGATTATCCCCGGAACGGCAACCCTCAACGCTTTCAACGTCCGCGATTACGCGCAGCACATCACCCGCACCAGCGAGCAACTGAGCTACACGGTTATGTTCAACAGCAATCCCAAAATGAACGTGGCTTTGCAAGCGTCCGGCGCGGTACACCTCACACCTGAGGAATACTGGCAGGGGCGCACACGCATCACGATCCGCGCCAGCGACGGCGTCCACACGGCGCAAGACACCTTCGAAGCTGTGGTTGGCTGGCCCCGCAAAGTCTACTTGCCGGTGGTGCTGCGCGGCGGAACCGCCGCCCCGCGCGAGGCGTGGATCACCAGTTTCGTTGACGGTTTCGACTCCGACACCATCGGCTGGAGCCGCTACTACTGGGGCTTCAAGGAAGGCGATCCGCCGCCGGGAGGCTTCGGTGTTTACTACTGGGACGTCAGCGATTGCCGCGTCTACTCCGGGGAGCAGAGCGCGTGGGCCTACGGCGGCGGCGATGACGGCGATCTGCTGCCCTGTGGAGCACCCTACCCCGATGAATACACGCTGCACACCGTGATGTACCAGGACGCGCCCCTCAACCTCAAATATGCCGGTAAAGGCATATACACCGCCAAGGCGTGGACGAACCTGGCGCCGGATGACCAACTTTGCCTCAAGGTTGCCGTCTTGGAGTCGGGGGATTGCAATACAGGCATCCACAGCGGGTATTATGGCGTCTGTCGTACCGGCGCGACGAACGGGTGGGAAGACCTGACACTCGACCTGAGCAACGTCCCCACGCTTGGCAACGTACTGGGCCAGGCGGCCGTGTGCGTGCAAATCACTTTCGAGGCGGATATCGGCGATTCGCGTCCCGAGGGCGCTTACGTGGACGACGTGAGCATGCGCATCTGCCCGCAGGGACTGACCGACCTGTGCCCCGGATCGGTGGGGACTGTCCCGGAGACCAAACCCCTGGTCGCGGGGAACATCGGCGGCTACCCGGAGGCTGTCGGTGGCGCAGCGTTGGCGGTGGATGGGAGCGGGCGCGTCCACGCGCTATGGACGGGAAAACTCAACGACGCCTTCAACACCTACGTCTTCTACAGCAGTTCAACCGACGGCGTCACCTGGACGCCGTATCAGATCCTCAGCTATTGGGGCGGGCGCGAGCCGAAAATTGCCGTGGACAACGTCCACGGGCGCGTCCACCTGGCCTACGCCAACGACGATGGCATCGTGCATCACACCGTCGTCAGTGGCGGCGTCTCCGCGCCAACGGTCGTCGCGCCACGGCGCATCTACTACCTGCCCACCCTCAGCCTGCCCTCCGGCGGCGTCGGTTGGACGAATCTGGCCGTTGCTGAGGAGACGGGCGTCGCCTACCTGACGTGGGACGAAGTCTACCACGCCAAAATAGCCGAAGCCACATACACGCTACGTCACCGCACGTGGCACGCCACCTGGAACGGCGGAACCTGGGGTGCTCCACTACAAAAGATCCACGATGAGGATACCTTCTTCTCCACCATCGCCGCCGCGCCGGACGGTCGAGCGATGCTGGCGTGGTTCCAGCGTTGGCAGCAGTCGGCCGGCGACTCGACAACACCCGGCGCTCCCATCGTCGCGCGCACAGCCTACGGGACCGAGCCGGGCCGCTTCCCTTTGCGTCAGGCTGCGCACGCACTCTATCCTGCGCCGCAGCGCGACGAATCTATCGTACTGGCCTACGCCCCCGGCGCGGATGCTTTTGTGCTGGCCTCCTACCACACGATGTATCCGGGATACTCCCGGGCCTACCGCTATATATGGAAAGACGGCGTATGGTCCGAACCGCTCAACGTGGCGGAGAACACCTCCGGCCTGGGTATCCCGTATTACATCGGCGCGGCGACGGACACGCCGTTGATCCGCTACGTCTACGGTGACAACGCGGGACTGAAGACGCGCACGGAAACGGACGGCGTGCTCAGCCCGGCGCAGACCATCGCCGATTATATGGCTGCACGCGGCTACACCGGCTCGCCCGGCGCCTACTTCACCGACGCAGCGGGCGGGTTGCACATGATCATCGTTGGGGAAAAGAACGGCGTGGCAGGGTTCTACTACGTGAAGCCGTAGAGAAAGTTGGGCAGATTACAGGGTGGTGCAATAATATGACACATTCTTTTGCCTACTGCTCCATCGCCGATTGCCCGCGCTGCGAACGCATCCCGCAGAAAGTGAACGAGGACATCGGGCCAGAAGGCTCCACACGGATGCCGCCCGAAGTCGACGAACTGCACATCGTTCTGGAGCTAGACGACGCGGGGACGCACCGCTACGCCAGCAGCACCACCCGTCTGCTCAAATGCGACCTCTGCGGAACCTACTATTATTACAACCATTATGAGGATGAAGGGGAATACTTTATGGACCCGTCCTGCGACTCCCTCACTATGCGGCGCTACGATCCGCTGATGGCGAAGGATTTCTTGGAGCGGCTGCTCTCCGGCACGGAGAACGTGCTGCCCAACGCGCCGGGCCAACTCACGAAGGCGTTTGCGGAAGGCAACTACGGTTCGACCACTCGCATCGCGACGCAAGGGTTGGCGGCGCAGCTGACGGCGGCGCGCGTCGAATTGGACGAACTCAACGCCCGCTACGACACGTTGCTGGCCGGCTGCGCTGCCATCCTGCAACACCCCGTGTCGAACTGGCACATCCAACGCTACGCCCTTGAGTCGCGCTTCAGCCATTTTGTCGCGCAGGGCGATTGGGCATCGTTGAGCCGTGAATTGCTCCACCACCCCGATCCCGTGATACGGATCGCCACGGCCCAACTTGCCATCGGGATTGGCGCGGGCGATGCGCCGGTATACGACATCCTGCATGTCACCGGGACCTCAATGCGCTTCCTGGAAGCCCAAATGCGGAAGAAAGCGCGCAAAGCCGAGTTGGTCGCCGTGCTGCTGGACCTGGCCCTCAAGGACAGCGGCGCGACGCTCAAGTACGATCACGGCTATGGCGACTCGCACTACGACCCATGGCCCATTCAACTCCTTGCGCTGTACTACCTGGCCGTCTCCGCCTCTCACGGCGCTAACCTGTTCGACGCTATCCCCGCCCTCGTCGGTCTGCTATCGCCGGACAAACGGCTGAACTACAACGTCTGCTGGGTTCTGAGCGCCGTCGTCGAAAAGAGGAAAAAGAGCGCGCCGCTCATCCTGGAAGAACTGGAAAAGCTGCGCGCTTCTCGAAAAGACGCCGAACAGATTTTCGACGATGCTAACGTCAAGAGATTGGTCGCAGAGTGCCATAAGCGGCTGCTGAAATCGGAGCAAGTTGCCAAGCCCGCGATTCTTCCAGAACCAGACCGGCGAACCTGAACATCCACAAAAATGCTTGCGGATGCTCATCGGAGAAAAGAACGGCGTGGCGGGGTTTTACTATGTAAAGCCATAGGGAAAGTTTGAGCAAAATATGGAATTTTGGGGTACAATGAAAGCAGTAGCAAACGCATCGAATGGATATAGCAAAGGCAAAGAAACGAAATGGAAAATCATGGTGTGTTAACCACATACAAGGCGATTTTGCGCGGCAATTCCCTGTATTGGCGCAACAACATGCGTATCCCTGTTCCCCCAGATCGCGCGGTAGAAGTCTACGTCACCGTGCTTGATGAGCCGGTAACGCCGGCCACAAGCCCTGAAAGCCAGGGACAGCGCATGGCGGAAGCTTTGGAACAGCTCGCGCAGGTTCATGCCTGCGCCACTATCACCGATCCAGTCGCCTGGGAACGCCAACTGCGTCAAGAACGTGACCTACCCGGTAGAGAAATATGATGCTCATTGACAGCAACATCATCATCTACGCAGCGCAACCTGAACACAATCGTCTGCGCCAATGGATTGCCGGTTTATCGGTATTTAACCCTTTTGAAGCCTGAGACTCTGGCGGGACAAATAGTGCGGCGTGAGATCAATATCCTCATGCCGCACTTTCCTTTAACTGCACTACACCTTATCAATCCAGGTTAGCAGTCCCACTCCTGTCTAAATCGTTCATTGACAAACAGAACATTTGTGCTATATTCCCACTATGGAACTTGGCAACGAACGAGCGCCGCAGACCACCCTCGCCACCGACAACTGATCGTCATCTATTGTATCCGAGGTTGGGGTGTACGCCTATGCGGCCGACCTGTCACTCAAGGCTTAAAGAACTATCTTTTGGATTATTTTATACGAGGAGCACCGCAATGTCAGAACGTGCCGCCGAAACCATCCTATCCGCCTTCCTTCCCCCCGTCCGCGACTGGTTTGCGGAGACCTTCGGCGCGCCGACGCCGCCGCAGGCGCAGGGCTGGCCCGCCATCCAACGCGGCGACCACACCCTCATCCTCGCCCCCACCGGCTCCGGCAAAACCCTCACGGCCTTCCTCTGGGGCATCGACCAGCTTTTCCGCGAGTTGGGCGAATCAGCAAACCGGCGAATCGGCGAATCAGCGAAAGACTCTTTACTTCCTACTCCCTACTCCTTACTGCCTGCCCAATCGAAAATCAAAAATCCAAAATCTAAAATCGAAGAGGGGATTCACCTGG
>JAKJAB010000231.1 GCA_022707725.1 Chloroflexota bacterium
CCCGAGGAAGCGGGAGTCATTCTCCAGACGCACAATAGCCATTTTCAGTCGGCGATTCTGATTCCGCGACCGGGCGAATGAGCGAATCGGCGAATGAGCGAATGAGCGAATCGGCGAATCGGCGAATGAGCGATGCTGCCGATAACGTTCTAGCGGTTTATAGGGGGTGAGTGTGGCGAAGAAAGGTTGGCGAATGATGGTGATTGCAACGTTGCTGCTGGGAGTTCCGGCGTTGCCCGCAGACGCTGGCGAGGCATTGCCCCCGCCGCACATCGGCTACGGGATGATGGTGGCCTTCCCGCCGACTGCCATACCGGCGGCGGGCTTCGACTGGTACAAGTACTTCACCCATTGGAACCGTATCGATCCTTACCACAATGGCAGCTATAACTGGGAAACTGTGGATTGGCGGCTGGATGAGGCCTGCGCCAATAGACTGAACCTGCTGCTGCGCGTCGAGCGTGACGGCAGTAATTGGCAGCCGATCCAGGATAGCGAAATGGCTGCCTGGCAAGCGTTCTTTCAGGCGCTCGCGGCGCACATCGCGCAAAAACGCGCCGCCTGCGCTACGCCCTACCGTGTGGCGCTGGAGATCTGGAACGAACCAAACCTCGATTTCCAGTGGAATTACGAGGACGTGGACCCTGTGCGTTACACAGAGATGGTCAAACGCGCTTACCGTGGCGCAGAGGCCGGCGATCCCACGATTCCTATTGTCGTGGGGAGCCTTGCCCCCACAGGCGGATGGCCCGACGGTCAGGCGATGAATGACGTGGAGTTTCTCGAAGCGATGTACGCCAATGGACTATCCGGGCACTTCGACGTGATCAGCATCCACAACTACGGCTTCGGTGGCAAACCGGAGGAAAAAACACCGGACATTGTCAACTTCCGCCGCGCTGAGGACATCTACGATGTGATGGTCGCCCATGGCGACGGAGACAAATCGGTGTGGAGCACGGAGTTCGGCTGGTTGCTGGATGCGGCTGAAGAGGGTGTGGACTGCGTCAATGCGTGGAAAGATATGGGCTTTGACTGGCAGAAGGTTTCGGCAGAACAACAGGCCGACTACCTGCAGCGCGCGTTCGCTTACGCCGACGCCAACTGGCCGTGGATGGGGGCGATGTTTGTGTCCAACCTGGATTTCAGCGTGACGACCTGGTATGCTCCATGCGACCCGCTGAACTGGTTTTCCGTCCTGCGACCGGACAGTTCGCCTCGCCTGGCTTACACCGCTTTGCAGTCGATCGAAAAGCGCCCGCGCTCCTGGGTCGCGTCGGGGATGGTCGTCGAGCCGGCGGCGTTCGACTGGTCGGTGCGCCTGCGCGAGCGCGCGGTCTTCACCGAGACGGTCGCGGTCTCGAGTACAGATGTGCCTTTCGGCTGGAATGTTGTCGCCACGACGCTAGGATTGCCGTTCGAGATCACGCCCACAACCGGATTCACGGGCGAGCCGTTCCAGGTCATTGTGGACGCGCGGGAACTACTGACCGGGACGTATACCGGCGTCGTCACCGTCACGTCGGCGGATGCGCTGGTCACGCCGCATGTGATTTCAGTCCCGTTGACGTTGGAGATATGGAGCGCATGGGGGATGGATGTCCGTCCCGCCAGCTTGAGCTGGATGATGGCGATCTCGGAGACACGCCCGGTCTCGGCGACCGTGGTGGTGGAAAACACCGGCGATTTCGCGTTCGATTGGGCGGTGACCAAGGCGAGCGAAACCCTGACGATGACCGTCATCCCCACCAGTTCCGCACAGACGGGCACCACCTTCATCCCTGGCGCGTTCCGGGTCTTCGTCGATCCGCGCGGGCTGCCGGTGGGATTGTATACCGGCGCGGTCACCGTGACGGCATCGGAAGCGGCAGTACCCGAAAGTCCATTCGTGCTGCCGGTGAGCGTCCGCGTGGTGGAGCGGTTGTATAACGTGTATATGCCGTTGGTGATGCGGAGATATTGAGGTAGACAGTAGGCGGTAAACGGTAGACAGGGGCTAATGGGTTGACAGTAACAACCCTCTATATAGCAAATCCAGCCCTTCATGAATCAAGTCGTGTCTACAGGGCATAGTTGTATTCGCGGGTTCCATTTCAGCAGTGACGATCTCCAACACACACAGGCGGAAGAAATACATGATCAGCAGGGCGCCGGCAAACTCGGCGTTGATGTCGGGGCGGAAAATGCCCTGCGCCTGGCCTTCGCGGATCAAACCGGTCAGCGCCAATGCCGCCGTCGGTTGATCAGGGGAGAGGTATTCAGGCTTGGGATGCGACATCGCGTGGGCAAACATCCGCCGGGCCAGATGGCGATAGGGCGCTAACTCCTCCCAGACCATTTGAAACAGTATCCGGATGCGTTCGTCGGCGCGCGCTTCCGGCGCGGGTGGGGCGGCGAGCAGCGATTGGATGCGGCTGTACAGCAGCTCGCCGAGCAGGTTTTCCTTGCTCTCGAAGTAGTTGAAGAACGTCCCCTTGGCGACGTCTGCCGAAGCGGCGATTTCCTCAACGGTGACGGCATCGAAGCCTTTGCTGCGAAAAAGGCGCTCGGCTTCTTCCAGCAGGCGGCGATGCGTGCGCTCCTTGCGCTGTTCCCAACGGGATGAGGTATGGTTTGGTTTGTCCGTCATAATTGACCCTGGTCATAGTTGACTCCGGTCATTATACCATAAAACGAGAAACGTGATGCGTGATCCGTGAATCGATGTCACGCATTACGCATCACACGCCAGGCCTTATTTTGCGGAGATTTTGGCCCAGTCGTCCAGGAAGCGCTGCAAACCGATGTCGGTGAAGGGACTGTGCATCATCGTCTTGAGAACGGGGAAGGGCATCGTGAGGATGTCCGCGCCGGCGAGCAGCGCCTGTGTGACATGCACCGTGTTGCGGATACTCGCCGCCAACACCGCGCAACCGAAGCCGTAGTTGTCGAAGACCTGGCGCGTCTGCCGCACCACCTCCATGCCGTCCAGCCCGGCGTCGTCCAGCCGCCCCAGGAAGATCGAGGCGTAGCTCGCGCCGGCCTTCGCCGCCAGGAACGCCTGGTTGGCGGAGAAGATGAGCGTCGCGTTGATGCGCCCGTTGGGCCAGCTAGAGATTTCGCGCATCGCCTTCAACCCCTCGGGGATGGTAGGGATTTTGACGTAGACGTGATCCGACCAGGAGAGGATTTCCCGCGCCTCCTCGATCATGCCGGGTGCGTCGGTGCTGATCACCTCGGCGCTGACCGATCCCTGGACAATGTCCACGATCTTGAGCGTCTGCTCCTTGCGATTTGCGGTTCCCGCCTTGAACATCAACGTGGGATTGGTGGTGACGCCGTCCAGCACCCCCCACGCCGCCGCCTCGCGGATTTCATCCAAATTTGCCGTGTCTACGAAAATCAATGCCATAGTAACCCTCCTTTCGATTGAACCACGAATCTTCACGAATCGTCACTAATGCTGACTTCTGTTTGCCCGTTGCTCGGCGAGTTGGCGTTGGATTTCGGCATATTTCGCGCGGGTGATGGGGTAGAAATAGGCAACGACGATGGAGATGCCAAGCACCACGGCCGGCACGATCGAGACGAAGATGCGCAGCGCCGTCAACGCCGAGGTGGGCTGAGCGGGGAACGGATTGGCGTCGGTGGGCTGCACATATCGCGCCCAACTCAACACGATCGGCAGCAGGGCGAGCACCACCATGCGCGCCAGTTTGTCGATGAAGACTGTGATGCCGGTATACGCCCCTTCCTGTCGCCGCCCGCTCATCAACTCGTCCACCTCCATCACATCGGGAGTGATGGCGTTCGGCAGCACATGCGCCGAGGCCACGCCCAGGCCGGCCAGCGCTGCGATGATGTAGACGGGAACTTTCGCGCCTTGCGGTACGGGGAGCAGGGCGAACATCACCAGCAGCCAAGTGACTGCCGTCACGATGTAGGCGTTTTTCTTTTCCATACGCTTTGCCAGCCAATCGACCCCCGGCAAAAACAACAACGCCACCGCCAGGATGACGCCTTGTAAGATGGAGGTCTCATCTTCGGTCATCCCGGTCCAGTAGATGAGGTAATAGGCGAACACCGCCTGCACGATCACCACGGGCATCCAACTGAGAATACGCAAGGCCATGGCATAACGGAAAACATGGTTGCGCGCCATGAAGCCGATGGTCTCGCGCAGCGGAAGTGGCTTTTCAGCCTGGAATTCGGCGCGCTCGCGGGTGCCGAAAAACGTGATTAGCAGCGGCGGGATGAACGTCAGGCCGCTGATCACGCCGATGGTCTGGTAGGCCTGCGCCGAGCGCGCGGGGAACATCGGAAAGATGACCAGCCCTAGCAGCAGCGGCGCTGCCAATCCCGCGCCGATCGAAACCGCCATGCGGTACGTCACCAACGACGTGCGCTCGTCGGGATCCAGCGTCAGTTCCGGCATGATCGCGTTGTAGGGGCAGCCGATAGCGGTTGCCGCCCCTTCATAGAGAATGTACATGAAGGTGTAATACGCAAAGAGCAACCACTGATTTTGCGTTGAGGGGATAATCCACAGCAGGGCGAAGAACACCCCGAAGGGAACCGCGCCGAACAGCAGATAGGGTCGTCGCCGCCCCCAACGACTGCGCGTGCGATCCGAGAGGAAGCCGAACAGCGGATCGTTCACCGCATCCCACAGCGTCACGATCACCCAAAACAGGCTTACCAGCTTCAGGTCCATCCGCACGATATCGGTGAGGAAAATGCTGTACCAGAAGGGGATGATCGTCCCCGGTCCTACGGAACTGCCCAGTTCCCCGATCCCGTAAGCCGCCTTTTGCCAGAATGTGAGCTTCTCAGTCCTACCTGTTGTCGTCATTCGTCATTCCCCTTGATTGCAGCTTTGCTGATTCGCTGATTCGCTCATTTGCTCATTCGCTCATTCGCTGACTCGCTCATTCGAGCGCCAGTTCATAGACGCGATAACGTTTGTCGATGACGGCGCCGATGCGTTGCGCCAATTTGTTCGTCATTGGATTATCGTCGCCGGTTAGAGACATGTCAACCCATTGATAGCCTTTGCGGAAACTGGTATGGGCGATGTGACTGTAAATCAGGGCATCCAGCCCTTGTTCCCGGTATTCGGGCAGCAGCGCCAGAATCTTGAAGCTGACACCGGGAAGTCGACGGCTGTACCACCACAGTTTGAGATAATCCCAGGGCGCGCGCAAGCCATTACAGTGCAACAGCGCCTGATTGATGTCGGGCAGCGCCAGTCCAAACGCCACATTCACGCCATCCACCTCCACAAACGGCGCAAATTTCGGGTCCAGGAGCGGGCGTATCGAGAGCGCCATACGCCGCCACTCTTCCTGCCTCTCCGGTGTGAAGACGGGCAACGTCACCAGGCTACGATTGTAAATATCGCGCGCCACTTCCAGTTCGCCGTCCAGGTCTTGCAGATTCCCCAGGCGGATGCGACATCGTCCATTGTAACGGTTTTGGACATATTCGGCAATCCGATCTATCTCGTGCGGAGAGTGGAAAGCGCCGTCCTCGCCCACGTAGTTGTCCAGATACGCCCGGTAAGCAAGCGAATCCAGATATCCCTGGACGCCATAGCGTTCGATAAAGGTCTGGTAGTAAGGTGGCGACCAGCCCATGAGAAGACCGCGTGGGGTTTCGCGGCCTTCGATCAAGATCCCTGGTTCTTCCGAGGGGCCGAAGCACTGTGGACCGCGCAGGATGCCCATCCCGTGCTCGCGCGCCCACAGTCCGGCATGGTCCAGCAGGGCTTGGGCAACCCGGTAGTCATCCACACATTCGAAGAAACCGAACACAGCCGCCTGCTCGTGCTGATAGGCGTTGACGGCAGGATCAATCGCCGTCGCAATTGTCCCGACCGGTCGGTGCCCCTGCCAGGCGATGAAAGCGGCGACCTTGCCGGTGTGGAACAACCGGTTTTTCGCTGGATTCAGACGGTCGGCGCGTTCCGCGAGGATCGGCGGAACCCACAGGGGAT